>NZ_JBHYVB010000112.1:29849-37664 GCF_042750115.1 Streptomyces sp. NPDC059455 | reverse complement strand
TGGCGTTCGGTGGGTGTCGAGCCGGATGCCGTGATGGGCCACAGCCAGGGTGAGATCGCCGCGGCCTGCGTGGCGGGTGCGCTGTCGCTGGAGGATGCCGCGAAGGTGGTGGCGTTGCGGTCGCAGGCGATCGCGGTGGGTCTTGCGGGTCGTGGTGGCATGGTGTCGGTCGGTCTGTCGGCGGACGCGGCCAAGGAGCGTATCGCCGCCTGGGACGGCGCGATTTCGGTGGCGGCGGTCAACGGTCCCGGCTCGGTCGTGGTGTCGGGTGACCCGGGTGCGCTGGATGAGATGGTCGCTCAGCTGGAGGGCGAGGAGGTCCGGGTCCGCCGGGTTCCGGTGGACTACGCCTCGCACTCCGCCCACGTGGAGGCGATTCACGAGGAGCTGCTGAAGGTTCTGGCGGATATCGCGCCGCGTTCGTCGGAGGTGCCGTTCTACTCGACGGTGACCGGTGAGCTGGTGGACACCGCCGGCCTGGACGCCGAGTACTGGTACCGCAACCTGCGGCAGACCGTCGAGCTGGAGGCCACCACCCGCACCCTCCTCGGCAAGGGACACGCCACCTTCATCGAGGTGAGCCCGCATCCCGTGCTCACCCTTCCCGTTCAGCAGACCGTCGAGGCCGCAGAGGCGCAGGCCGTGGTCGTGGGCACGCTGCGGCGTGACGAGGGTGGCCTGGAGCGGTTCCTGACCTCAGCCGCCGAGGTGTTCGCGCGTGGCAAGAAGGTCGACTGGCTCACCACACTGGAGGGCCGTGGCGCCCGCCGTGTCGAGCTGCCGACCTACGCCTTCCAGCGCGAGCGCTACTGGCTGGATGGCTTCGGCCTGCCGCCCGGTGGAAGCGTGGTCGATGGCACCGGCTCCGTCGACGCGCGGTTCTGGGACGTGGTGGAGCGCCAGGACCTGGAGTCGCTGGCGGGGACACTGGCGGTTGACAGTGAGGCGCCGCTGAGCGCGGTGCTGCCCGCCCTCTCCGCGTACCACCGCAACAACCGCGACCAGTCCACGATCGACGGCTGGCGCTATCGGGTGTCGTGGAAGCCGTTCTCCGACGCCCCCGACGGCTCGCTGTCGGGGACGTGGCTGGTGGTGGTTCCGGCGTCCCGCGCCGAGGACGAGCTGGTCTCGGGTGTTGTCGCCGGGCTCGAGCGGCATGGCGCGGGCGTGGTCCCGGTCACGGTGGACGAGCGGGACCTCGACGCGGACACGCTCGCGGAGCGGCTGCGCGAGGCGGCCGCGGAGACCCCCGAGCTGGGCGGTGTGCTGTCGCTGCTCGCCCTGGACGAGGAGCCCTGCCCGGGCTACTCGGCGCTGTCGGGCGGCTATGCGCTGACCCTGGTGCTGATGCGGGCCATGGCGCAGGCCGAGATTCCGGCCCGGTTGTGGTGCGGTACGCGCGGCGCCGTGTCGGTGGGCCGTTCGGACCGGCTCACCAGCCCGGCGCAGGCGATGATCTGGGCGCTGGGCCGGGTGGCCGGTCTTGAGCTGGCGCCGCTGTGGGGCGGTCTGGTCGATCTGCCCGAGTCGCTGGACGGGCGCGGTGCGGAGCGGCTGGCCGGTGTGCTGTCCGTCGAGGGCGGCGAGGATCAGGTCGCGGTCCGCGGTTCCGGTGTCTTCGTACGCCGTCTGGTGCGGTCCGCGCCGGGCGTCGGCGAGGAGACGTCGTGGCGGGCGCGCGGCACGGTGCTGGTCACCGGTGGCACGGGCGGACTCGGCGGCCAGGTGGCCCGCTGGCTGGTCCGCAGCGGTGCCGAGCACCTGGTGCTGACCAGCCGTCGCGGTCTGGAGGCCGAAGGCGCCGCCGAGTTGAAGGCGGAGCTGGAGGGCATGGGCGCCGAGGTGACGGTGGCCGCGTGCGACGCGGCGGACCGCGACGCTCTGGCCGCCGTCCTGGACGCCGTGCCGGAGCATCAGCCGCTCACCGGAGTGGTGCACGCGGCGGGTGTCACGATCGCGGCCTCCCTGCTGGAGACGGAGCTCGCGGACGCGGCGAGGGTGGTATCGGGCAAGGTCGCGGGCGCCGTCAACCTGGATGAGCTGCTCGGCGACCGTGAGCTCGACGCGTTCGTGGTCTTCTCGTCCATCTCCGGTATCTGGGGCGGCGGCAACCAGGGCGTCTACGGCTCCGGAAACGCCTTCCTGGACGCGCTGGTGGAGCAGCGCCGTGCGAGGGGCCTCGCGGGCACCGCCGTCTCCTGGGGCCCGTGGGCCGAGGGCGGCATGGCGACCCGGGACGACGCGGGGGAGCAGCTGGCGCGGCGCGGACTGCCCGCGATGGCGCCCGAGTTGGCGATCGCCGCTCTGGAGCGCGCGGTGGCCGGTGACGACGGTGTGGTGACGGTCGTGGACGTGGACTGGGAGCGGTTCGCGCCCTCGTTCACCGCGGTCCGCCCCAGCCCGTTGCTGAGCGACCTCGACGAGGTCCGGGCGCTGGAGACCAAGGGCGACGGTGGCGAGAGCGCCGACGCCGCCGGGGCGCAGCTGCGCGAGCGGCTGAACCCCCTCACCGAGGGCGAGCGGGACCGGGCGCTGCTCGATCTGGTGCGCAAGCACGCCGCCGCCGTGCTCGGTTACGCCGCCGCGGAGATGATCGAGCCGAACCGGGCCTTCCGCGATCTGGGCTTCGACTCGCTGACCGCGGTGGACCTGCGCAACCGGCTGGCCGCCGAGACCGGTCTCAGCCTGCCCGCCACGCTGGTCTTCGACTACCCCAGCGCCGGCACGCTCGCGGCGCATCTGCGCACCGAGGTGCTGGGCGCCTCGTCCCCGGCGCTCGCCACCGGGACCGGGGCCGTGGCCGGGTCCGGCGCGGACGACGAACCCATCGCGATCGTCTCCATGAGCTGCCGCTTCCCCGGTGGGGTGCGGAGCCCGGAGGACCTGTGGCAGCTGGTCGAGAGCGGCGGCGACGCCATCTCCTCCTTCCCGTCGGACCGCGGCTGGGACCTGTCGGGCATGTACGACCCGGATCCGGACCGGCCGGGCACCTTCTACGCCCGTGAAGGCGGATTCCTCTACGACGCGGGCGAGTTCGACCCCGGGTTCTTCGGGATCTCGCCGCGTGAGGCGCTGGCCACCGACCCGCAGCAGCGGCTGCTGCTGGAGACCTCGTGGGAGGCGTTCGAGCGGGCGGGCATCAACCCCGCGTCGGTGCGGGGCAGCCAGGTCGGTGTGTTCGTCGGCTTCTCGGGCTCCGGATACGGCACCAACCTGGAGACGGTGCCGGAGGACGTCGAGGGCCATCTGCTGACCGGCAACTCCGGCAGCGTGGTCTCCGGCCGTCTCTCCTACACCTACGGCCTGGAGGGCCCCGCCGTCACGGTGGACACGGCCTGCTCGTCGTCGTTGGTGGCCCTGCATCTGGCCTGTCAGTCGCTGCGTCAGGGCGAATGCTCCATGGCGCTGGTGGGTGGTGTGGCGGTTATGGCCACTCCGATGGCGTTCGTCGAGTTCAGTCGGCAGGGCGGGCTCGCCCCGGACGGCCGCTGCAAGCCGTTCTCGGCCGCGGCGGACGGTACGGGCTGGAGCGAGGGCGCCGATGTGCTGCTCGTGGAGCGGCTCTCGGACGCGCGGCGCAACGGCCACCAGGTACTGGGCATCGTGCGGGGCTCGGCCGTGAACCAGGACGGTGCGTCCAACGGTCTGACGGCGCCCAACGGCCCCTCGCAGCAGCGGGTGATCCGCCAGGCGCTGGCCAACGCCGGGGTGTCGGCCGCCGAGGTGGACGCGGTGGAGGCACACGGTACGGGTACGTCGCTGGGCGACCCCATCGAGGCGCAGGCGCTGCTCGCGACGTACGGTCAGGAGCGCCCCGAGGACCGCCCGCTGTGGCTGGGCGCGCTGAAGTCGAACATCGGGCACACCCAGGCCGCGTCCGGACTCGCCGGCGTCATCAAGATGATCATGGCGATGCGGCACGGTGTGCTGCCGAAGATGCTGCACGTGGACGAGCCGTCGCCGCAGGTGGATTGGTCGGCGGGCGAGGTGCGGCTGCTGACCGAGGCCACCGCGTGGCCGGAGACGGGTCAGCCGCGCCGGGTCGGTGTCTCCGCGTTCGGCGTCAGCGGCACCAATGCGCACGCCATCATCGAGCAGGCCCCGTCGGACGCGGAAGACGAGCGACCGGCCGGGGTGACGGCTCCCGACGACCGTGGCACGGCTCCCTGGACGCTCTCCGCCCGGAGCGCGGACGGGCTGCGCGCCCAGGCGCGGCGGCTGCGGGCGCATCTGACCGTACGGCCGGAACTGGGCCTGAGGGACGTGGGCTACTCCCTGGTCGCCAGCCGTTCGGTGTTCGAGCACCGTGCCGTGCTGACGGGGGCGGACCGCGCGGAGCTGCTGCGCGGGCTCGAGGCCGTCGCCACCGGCGAGGAGGCCCCCGGGGTCGTGCGCTCGGTCGCCACTCCGACGGGAATCACCGCCTTCCTGTTCTCGGGCCAGGGCGCGCAGCGCCTCGGCATGGGGCGGGAGTTGTACGAGGCGTTCCCGGTGTTCGCCCGTGCTCTGGACGAGGTGTGCGCCCACCTCGATGTGCTGCTCGACCGTCCGCTGAAGGACGTGATGTTCGCCGCGGAGGGCAGCGCGGACGCCGAACTGCTGGATCAGACGGCGTTCACCCAGCCCGCGCTGTTCGCGGTCGAGGTGGCGCTCTTCCGGCTGCTGTCCGCGTGGGGCGTGGCGCCGGATGTGGTGATCGGCCACTCCATCGGTGAGATCGCCGCCGCGCAGGTGGCCGGGGTGTTCTCGTTGGAGGACGCCTGCACGCTGGTGGCCGCCCGTGGCCGTCTGATGCAGGCGCTGCCCGAGGGCGGCGCGATGGTCGCCATCGAGGCCTCGGAGGAGGAGGTCGCTCCGTCGCTGGCCGGTCGTGAGGCCGAGGTGAGCATCGCGGCCGTCAACAGCCACGCCTCCGTGGTCATCGCCGGTGACGAGGGAGCGGCGCTGGAGATCGCCGGGCAGTGGGCGGAGCAGGGCCGTAAGACCCGCCGCCTCCGCGTCAGCCACGCCTTCCACTCGCCCCGCATGGACGCCATGCTGGGCGACTTCCGCAAGGTCGTCGAGGGCCTGTCGTTCGCCCCGCCGGCCATCGCCCTGGTGTCCAATGTGACGGGCAAGTCGGCGGGCGCCGACGAGGTGTGCTCGCCGGAGTACTGGGTGCGCCATGTGCGCGAGGCGGTGCGCTTCGCGGACGGGATGCGCTCCCTGGAGAACACGGGCGCGACCAGGTTCTTCGAAGTGGGTCCCGATGGTGTGCTCTCGGCGATGGCGCGGGAGTGCCTGACGGCGGACGAGGCTTCGGCTCCCGTCGTGGTGCCCGCGCTGCGCAAGGACCGCCCCGAGGCCCAGGCGCTGACGACGGCCCTGGCCGAACTCCACGTCCACGGCGTCACCGTGGACTGGGAGGCCCTGTTCGCCGGTGAGGACGTCCGGCGGGTCGAGCTGCCGACGTACGCGTTCCAGCGACAGCGCTACTGGCTGGACGCCCCCGAGAGCGACGCCTCCACCGCGTCCGCCGCCGCGGATGCGGTCGACGCCCGGTTCTGGGACGCGGTCGAGCGCGCGGACCTGGAGGCGCTGACCACCGCGCTGGACGTGGACGAGAACGCCTCGCTGACCGAGGTGCTCCCCGCCCTGTCGTCCTACCGCAAGGGTCATCGTGAGCGCTCGACGGTGGACGGCTGGCGCTATCAGATCGCGTGGACCCCGGTGTCCGAGCTCTCGGAGCGGGTGCTCACCGGCACCTGGATGGTCATGGTTCCGGCCTCGTACGCCGACGATGAGCTGGTCACCGCCGCGGTGGCCGTGCTGGAGCGGCAGGGCGCGGAGGTGGCGCGGATCGCTCTCGACGGCGCGGCGGACATCGACCGCGCGGCGGTCGCCGAGCGGCTCCGCACGGCGGCCGAGGGCGCGGCGGACGGGGCCGTCGGCGGGGTTCTCTCCCTGCTGGCCCTGGACGAGAGTCCCAGCCCCGGGCACGCGGTCGTGCCACAAGGGCTCGCGCTGAACCTCGTGGTGTTGCAGGCGCTGGTGGACGCCGGTGTCGAGGCCCCGCTGTGGGTGGCGACACGAGGCGCCGTGTCGGTGACCGGGTCGGACACCCTGCACAGCGCCGCCCAGGCGCAGATGTGGGGGCTGGGCCGGGTCGCCGGTCTGGAGCACCCGCGGCTCTGGGGCGGTCTGGTCGACCTCCCGGAGACATTCGACGAGCGGGCCGCGAACCGGCTGTCCGGTGTGCTGGGCGGCGGCGCGGGTGAGTTCGAGGACCAGGTGGCGGTGCGCACGTCCGGCGTGTTCACCCGGCGCCTGGTGCGGGCCTCGGCGCCGCAGGCCGTGGCCCGGCCGTGGAGCGCGCGCGGCTCGGTGCTGGTGACCGGCGGCACCGGGGGAGTGGGCAGCCAGGTGGCCCGGTGGCTGGCAGGCGCCGGCGCCGAGCACCTGGTGCTGACCAGCCGCCGTGGCCCGGAGGCCGACGGCGCGGCCGAACTGCGTGACGAGCTCACCGCGCTGGGCGCGGAGGTGACCATCGCGGCATGCGACACCGCCGACCGCGAGGCCCTGGCCGCCGTACTGGCCGCCATCCCGGAGCGGTATCCGCTGAACGCCGTCGTGCATGCGGCGGGTGTCCTGGACGACGGTGTCCTGGACTCGATGTCGGTGGAGCGGGTCGCGGGCGTGCTGCGTCCCAAGGTGGACGGGGCCCGCAATCTGCACGAGCTGACCGAGGGTCTCGACCTGTCCGCGTTCGTGCTGTTCTCCTCGCTCGCCGGAGCCATCGGCGGCGCCGGGCAGGGCAGTTACGCGGCGGCCAACGCCTACCTCGACGCCCTGGCGCAGCAGCGCCGGGCCCAGGGGCTGGTGGCCACCTCCGTGGCCTGGGGCCCGTGGGCCGAGGGCGGCATGGCGGTCGACGGGGCGCTGGAGGACCGGCTGCGGCGCGGCGGCATGGCCGCGATGACCCCGGAGCTGGCGGTCAAGGCCCTCCAGCAGGCCCTCGACCTGCAGGAGACGCACCTGGCCATCGCCGACCTCGACTGGGAGCGATTCGTACCCTCCTACGTCGCCGTTCGGGCCAGCCGGCTGCTGGACGAGGTGCCCGAGGCGCGGCGGATCCTGGAGGCCGCGATCGGCGGTGGTAACGCCGCGCAGTTCGAGACCGGTGGCTCGGAGCTGCGCGAGCGGCTCGCCGGAATGTCCGAGGCGGAGCAGGAACGAGCCCTGCTCGACCTGGTCACCACCCAGGTGGCGATGGTGCTGGGCTTCCCGTCGGTGGAGTCGGTCGAGTCCCAGCGGGCCTTCCGGGAGCTCGGCTTCGACTCGCTGACCGCCGTCGAACTGCGCAACCGGCTCGACGCGGCGACGGGCCTGCGCCTGCCCGCCACGATCGTCTTCGACCACCCGACGCCCGTGGCGCTCGCCCGCCGACTGCGTACCGACGTCGTCGAGGACGGGATCTCAGCGGCCGCACCGATCCTCGGCGAGCTGGACCGGATCGAAGCGGCGATGGCCACGATCTCCGCCGACGACGTGGACCGGCCGAGGATCACGACGCGCCTGCAGACGCTCCTTCTGAAGTGGGGAGAGGCTGAGCAGGATTCCAGCAACTCGGGCAAGAAGGCGGTTTCGGACAAGATTCAGTCGGCGACGTCGGACGAGATGTTCGACTTCATCGACAAGGAGCTCGGGATCTCCTGAGCTGGCGCGGTCGGTTCCCGAGGGTCGTTGCTTACTACTTACACGGGTGTCAGAAAAATTAACAACGATAAACGTGTCGACGATAGAACTCGGGTGTCCGCGGATATCCCACACAAACAC
>NZ_JBHYVB010000112.1:4597-29839 GCF_042750115.1 Streptomyces sp. NPDC059455 | reverse complement strand
CAGACTCGCCAGCGCCTGCTCGAGGCCGAGTCAGCGGACCAGGAACCGATCGCGATCGTCGCCATGAGCTGCCGGTTCCCCGGAGGGGTGAACTCTCCGGAGGACCTGTGGCGCCTGGTGGCGGACGGCACCGACGCGATCTCGGAATTCCCCATGGACCGGGGCTGGGACATCGACGCCCTCTACGACGAGGACCCGGACCGTCCCGGCACCAGCTATACGACCGAGGGCGGTTTCCTCGAGAACGCCGACCGGTTCGATCCGGGGTTCTTCGGGATCTCGCCGCGTGAGGCGCTGTCGATGGACCCGCAGCAGCGGCTGCTGCTGGAGACGTCCTGGGAGGCGGTCGAGCGGGCGGGCATCGACCCGACGTCCCTGCGGGGCAGCAGGACCGGTGTGTTCGTCGGGACCAACGGCCAGGACTACTCCATGCTCATGCTCGGCGCGGCCGAGAGCATGGAGGATGTCGAGGGCCACTCGGGCACCGGCAACGCGGCGAGCATCGTCTCCGGCCGGATCTCCTACACCATGGGTCTCGAGGGCCCCGCGCTCTCCGTGGACACGGCGTGCTCGTCGTCCCTCGTGGCCCTGCACCTCGCCGTTCAGGCGCTGCGCCAGCGCGAGTGCACGCTCGCGCTGGCCGGTGGCATCACGGTGATGTCCACCCCGTCGGCGTTCGTCCAGTTCAGCAGGCAGCGTGGCCTGGCGGCGGACGGCCGGTGCAAGCCGTTCGGGGCCGCGGCCGACGGCACCGGTTGGGGCGAGGGCGTCGGCATGCTGCTCGTCGAGCGGCTGTCCGACGCCGAGCGCAACGGCCACAAAGTGCTGGCCATCGTCCGGGGCTCGGCCATCAACCAGGACGGTGCGTCCAACGGTCTGACGGCGCCCAACGGCATCTCGCAGCAGCGGGTCATCCGCCAGGCGCTGACCAGCGCCCGGCTGTCGGCCGCCGAGGTGGACGCGGTGGAGGCGCACGGTACGGGCACCACACTGGGTGACCCGATCGAGGCCCAGGCGCTGATGGCCACGTACGGACAGGACCGGCCCACCGACCAGCCGCTGTGGCTGGGCGGCATCAAGTCCAACATCGGGCACACACAGGCCGCCGCCGGTGTGGCCGGGGTCATCAAGATGGTGATGGCCATGCGCGAGGGCATGCTGCCGAAGACGCTCCACGCGGAGGAGCCGTCGCCGCACATCGACTGGACCGGCGGCGCCGTCTCCCTGCTGCACGAAACGGCCCCGTGGCCGGACCGGGACCACCCGCGCCGCGCCGCCGTGTCCTCGTTCGGCATGAGCGGCACCAACGCGCACACCATCCTGGAGCAGGCTCCGGAGTCCGAGGTGGCCGAGGCCGCCGAGTCCGAGGTCACCGACGGCCCGGTGGCATGGCTGGTGTCCGGCCGTGGCGCCGAGGCGCTGCGGGCGCAGGCCGGGCAGCTCCGTGAATTCCTCACGGAGCGACCGGAGTTGAGCGCCGCGGATGTGGCGCTCTCGCTGGCCACGACCAGGTCCGCCTTCGAGCACCGGGCCGTGGTCACCGGGGCCGACCGTGCGGAACTCCTCCAGCGGCTGGAGGCCGTCGCCGAGGACGCCACCGCGTCGAACGGAGTGGTGCGGGGGAGGACCGGCGACGCCGGCCGCTCGGTTTTCGTGTTCCCGGGCCAGGGGGCGCAGTGGGTGGGCATGGCGGTGGGGCTGCTGGACTCCTCGCCGGTGTTCGCGGGGTCGGTGGCCGAGTGTGAGACGGCTCTGTCGGCTCATGTGGACTGGTCGCTGACGGATGTGCTGCGTGGCGCCGAGGGCGCTCCCGGCTTCGACCGGGTGGATGTCGTTCAGCCGGTGTTGTTCGCGGTGATGGTGTCGCTGGCGAAGCTGTGGCGTTCGGCGGGTGTCGAGCCCGATGCCGTGATGGGCCACAGTCAGGGCGAGATCGCCGCGGCGTGTGTGGCCGGTGCGCTCTCGCTGGAGGACGCCGCGAAGGTGGTGGCGCTGCGCTCGCAGGCCATCGCGGTGGGCCTTGCGGGCCGTGGCGGCATGGTGTCGGTCGGGCTGCCGGTCGACCAGGTCAAGGACCGTATCGCCGCCTGGGACGGTGGAATATCCGTCGCGGCGGTCAACGGCCCCGGCTCGGTCGTGGTGTCCGGTGACCCGGGCGCGCTGGATGAGATGGTCGCCCAGCTGGAGGGCGAGGAGATCCGTGTTCGCCGGGTCCCGGTGGACTACGCCTCGCACTCCGCCCACGTGGAGTCGATCCGTGACGAACTGCTGAAGGTCCTCGCCGGTATCGAGCCGCGCGCGTCCGAAGTGCCGTTCTACTCGACGGTGTCCGGCGAGCTGGTGGACACGACCGGTCTGGACGCCGAGTACTGGTACCGCAACCTGCGGCAGACCGTCGAGCTGGAGGCCACCACTCGAAAGCTGCTGGACGACGGCCACTCCGTGTTCATCGAGGCGAGCCCGCACCCGGTGCTGACTCTTCCGGTGCAGCAGACCGTCGAGGCCGCTGACGCGCAGGCGGTCGTCGTGGGCACGCTGCGGCGCGACGAGGGCGGCCCGGAGCGGTTCCTGACCTCCGCCGCCGAGGTGTTCGTCCGTGGCGTCACGGTGGACTGGACCGCCCTGCTCGAGGGCCGTGGCGCCCGCCGGGTGGAGCTGCCGACCTATGCCTTCCAGCGTCAGCGGTACTGGCTGGATGTGTCGGCCGCGGAGGTGTCCGCCACCGCCGACGGTCTGGCCGCGGACGCGGTGGACGCCCGCTTCTGGGAGGCGGTGGAGCGCGAGGACCTGGAAGCCTTGGTCCGCACGCTGGAGGTGGAGGACGAGGAGCAGCAGTCGTCGCTGACGGCGTTGCTTCCGGCGCTGTCGTCCTGGCGCCGTCAGCGGCGTGAGCAGAACACCGTGGACGGCTGGCGTTACAAGGTGGTCTGGAAGCCCCTGGCGTCCGCCACCGGGGCGGTCCTCTCGGGCACCTGGCTCGTCGTCCTCCCCGCGTCGCACGCCGACGATGCCCTCGTGACCGCCACGGTGAACGGGCTGGGGACGAGCGGTGCCGATGTCGTCCAGGTGGTGCTGGACGGATCGGGCAACGACCGCTGGACCGTGGCGGAGCGGCTGCAGGCGGCGCTCGGCGAGGCCGGTGTGGAGCCCTCGGGCGTCACGGGCGTGTTCTCGTTGCTGGGGCTCGACGAGTCGGGGCACACGACGTTCGAGGTGGTGCCCGCCGGACTGGCGGCCATGGTGGGCCTGGTCCAGGGGCTGGGCGACGCGGGCGTGGTGGCTCCGCTGTGGTGCGGCACTCGGGGCGCCGTGTCGGTGGGGCGTTCCGACCGCCTGGTGAGCCCCGTGCAGTCCATGGTGTGGGGCCTGGGGCGGATCGTGGGCGCGGAGTATCCCCAGCGCTGGGGTGGTGCCGTCGATCTGCCCGAGTCCATGGACGGCCGTGCGGTGGCCCGTCTGGCCGGAGTGCTGGCGGGCGAGGACGGCGAGGACCAGGTCGCGGTGCGCGGCTCCGGTGTGTTCGCCAAGCGCATGGTGCGGGCCTCGGCCGCTGACGACGGCGAGGGCCGGGGGGCGTGGCAGAGCCGGGGCTCGGCGCTGGTGACCGGTGGTACGGGAGCGCTGGGCGGTCATGTCGCCCGCTGGCTGGCCCGCACGGGTACTGAGCATCTGGTGCTGACGAGCCGCAGTGGTATGGAGGCCGAGGGCGCCGCCGAGTTGAAGGCGGAGCTGGAGGGGCTCGGTGCCCGGGTGACGGTGGCGGCGTGCGACGCCGCGGACCGTGCGGCGCTGGCCGCGGTGCTGGACGCGATTCCGCGGGAGTTCCCGCTGACGGCCGTGGTGCACACGGCCGGTGTGCTGGACGACGGTGTCGTGGACGCCCTCACGGTGCGCCGTGCGGCCGGGGTGCTGCGTCCGAAGGTGGACGCCACGCGGAATCTGCATGAGCTGACCGCGGGGATGGACCTGTCCGCCTTCGTGCTGTTCTCCTCCGGGGCGGGCACGCTGGGCGGCCCGGGTCAGGGCAGCTACGCGGCGGGCAACGCCTATCTTGACGCGCTGGCGCTGCAGCGGCGTGCGGATGGCCTTCCGGCCACGTCCATCGCCTGGGGCGCCTGGGCCGGAGGCGGCCTCGGCTCCGGCGAGGTCGGCGAGCGGATGGACCGTTCCGGCATGGTCGGAATGGTGCCCGAGCTGGCGATCTCCGGTATGCAGCAGGCCCTCGAACTGGACGAGACGTTCGCGGTCATCGCCGAGATCGACTGGGATCGGTTCCGTCCGGAGTTCGTCGGTTCACGTCCGAGCGCGCTGTTCCGTGAGCTGCCCGAGCTGACCCGCCCCGCCGCCGGTGGCGCGGACACCATCGACGGCGACGACGCCATTTCCGAGCTGCGCCGGGAGATGGCGAAGCTGTCCCCCGCCGAGCAGCCCAAGCTGCTGCTGGAGCTGGTGCGCAACCAGGCCGCCGACGTCCTCGGCTACGACGGCGCGGACGCGGTGGAGGCCGACCGTGCCTTCCGTGACCTCGGCTTCGACTCGCTGACCGCCGTCGAGCTGCGCAACCGCCTCGGCGTGGTCACCGGCCTCCGACTGCCGGTCACCTGTGTCTTCGACTACCCGACCGCCACGGTTCTGTCCCGGTACCTGTACTCCGAGATGTTCGGCGAGCAGCCGGCCGGCGAGGGCGCCACCGCCGCCGCCCCCAAGCGGCCGGAGGGGTCCGATCAGCCCGTTGTCACCGATGAGCCAATCGCCATCATCGGCATGAGCTGCCGGTTCCCCGGCGGGGTGCGCAGCCCCGAGGAGCTGTGGAAGCTGCTGATGGCCGAGGGGGACGTGATCTCCGCGTTCCCCGACGACCGTGGCTGGGACATCGACGGTCTCTACGACCCGGACCCCGAGAAGTCCGGCACCAGCTACGTCCAGGCGGGCGGGTTCCTCGACGAGGTGGGCCACTTCGACCCGGGCTTCTTCGGGATCTCGCCGCGTGAGGCGATGGCGATCGACCCGCAGCAGCGGCTGCTGCTGGAGACCTCCTGGGAGGCGTTCGAGCGCGCCGGGGTCGACCCCGTGGCGCTGCGCGGCAGCCGGACCGGCGTCTTCGTCGGCTCCAACTACCACGACTACGGCTCGCGCATCCTGGCCGACGGCCAGGGCGTGGAGGGATACCTCGGACTCGGCAGCGCCCCCAGCGTCTCGTCCGGCCGTATCTCCTACACCTTCGGCTTCGAGGGCCCGGCCGTCACGGTGGACACCGCGTGCTCGTCGTCGCTGGTCGCCCTCCACCTGGCCTGTCAGTCGCTGCGGCAGGGCGAGTCCTCGGTGGCGCTGGCCGGCGGTGTGACCATCATGGCCACGCCGGGCACGTTCATCGAGTTCAGCGCCCAGCGCGTGCTGTCGTTCGACGGACGGTGCAAGGCGTTCTCCGCCGACGCCGACGGCACCGGCTGGTCCGAGGGCGTGGGCATGCTGCTCGTGGAGCGGCTGTCGGACGCGCAGCGAAACGGCCACAAGGTGCTGGCCGTCATCCGGGGTTCGTCGATCAACCAGGACGGCGCGTCCAACGGTCTGACGGCGCCCAACGGCCCGTCGCAGCAGCGGCTGATCGAGCAGACGCTGGCCGGCGCCCGGCTGGTCTCCGCCGACGTGGACGTGGTCGAGGCCCATGGCACCGGCACTCCGCTCGGCGACCCGATCGAGGCGCAGGCACTGCTGGCCACCTACGGCCAGGGCCGCCCCGAAGGCCAGCCGCTGCTGCTGGGAGCCATCAAGTCGAACATCGGTCATACGCAGGCCGCCGCCGGTGTCGCCGGGGTCATCAAGATGGTGATGGCCATGCGCGAAGGCACCATTCCCAAGACGCTGCACGTGGATGAGGCGTCGCCACATGTGGACTGGTCGGCGGGCGACGTGGAGCTGCTGACCGAGGCGATGCCATGGCCGGAGCGGGACCACCCGCGCAGGGCGGCGGTGTCCGCCTTCGGCGTGAGCGGCACCAACGCGCACACCATCATCGAGCAGGCGCCCATCGTCGATGAGCCGGAGGCGCCGCGGGCCGAGACCCTGGACTCCACTGCGGCCCCGGTGCCGTGGATCCTGTCCGGCCGGACCGACGCCGCCCTGCGGGGCCAGGCCGAGCGGCTGCGGGCCCAACTGGCCACCGTCGCCGAAGAGTTCATGCCCACTGTGGATGTCGGCTATTCCCTGGCGACGAGCCGATCTCTCTTCGACCACCGGGCCGCCCTGGTCGGCGACGACCGCGCGGACCTGCTGCGTGGCCTCGAGGCCATCGCGAAGGGCGAGACCGCGCCCGGCGTCGTAAGCGGCGTGGCGGGAGCCGCGGGCAAGACGGCGTTCCTGTTCTCGGGCCAGGGCGCGCAGCGCCTGGGCATGGGCCGGGAGCTGTACGACGCCTTCCCGGTGTTCGCCGACGCGTGGGACGAGGTGTGCGCCCATCTGGACGGTCTGCTCGACCGCCCGCTGCGCGATGTGGTGTTCGCGGCGGAAGACAGCGCGGACGCCGAGCTGCTGAACCAGACGGCGTTCACCCAGCCCGCGCTGTTCGCGGTCGAAGTGGCGCTGTTCCGGCTCCTGGAGCACTGGGGTGTCACCCCGGATGTGGTGATCGGCCACTCCATCGGTGAGATCGCCGCCGCGCATGTGGCGGGGGTGTTCTCCTTGGAGGACGCGTGCACCCTGGTGGCCGCCCGTGGCCGGCTGATGCAGGCGCTGCCCGAGGGCGGCGCGATGGTGGCGGTGCAGGCGTCCGAGGACGAGATCGCGCCGGCACTCGCCGGTCGTGCGGCCGAGGTGAGCCTCGCCGCCGTCAACGGCCCGACGGCCGTGGTCATCGCGGGCGACGAGGCACCGGCGCTGGAGATCGCCGCCGAGTGGGAGCGGCAGGGCCGTAAGACCCGTCGGCTGCGGGTCAGCCACGCCTTCCACTCGCCCCGGATGGACGCGATGCTGGGCGACTTCCGCAAGGTCGTCGAGGAACTGTCGTTCGCCTCGCCGGCCATCACCCTGGTCTCCAATGTGACGGGGCAATCGGCCGGCGCGGACGAGGTGTGCTCCGCGGAGTACTGGGTCCGGCATGTGCGGGAGGCGGTGCGGTTCGCGGACGGTGTGCGGGCGCTCGAAGCGCAGGGCGTGTCCAGGTTCGTGGAGGTCGGTCCCGATGGCGTGCTCACCGCGATGGCGCGGGACTGCATAGCGGACCAGCCCGATACCACCTCCGCGCCGGTACTGGTGCCGGTGGTGCGCAAGGACCGCCCCGAGACGCTGGCGCTGACCACGGCGCTGGCCGAGCTCCATGTGAACGGCGTCGGAGTGGACTGGTCGCAGGCCTTCGCCGGACGTGACGCCCGGAGGGTCGAGCTTCCCACCTACGCCTTCCAGCGGGAGCGCTACTGGTTGGAGGCGCTGACGACGTTCGCCAGCGATGTGACCGCCGTGGGGCTCATCCCGCCGACGCATCCGCTGCTGGGCGCCGCCGTCGAACTGCCCGACGCGGACGGCTTCCTGCTCACCAGCCGCCTCTCGCCGCAGACGCACCCGTGGCTCGTCGACCACATGGTCCAGGACACGATTCTGCTGCCCGGCACCGCCTTCCTCGAACTGGCCCTGTACGCCGCCGACCAGGTGGGCTGCGACCGGGTCGAGGAGCTGACCCTCACGGCGCCGCTGGCGCTGCCCGAGCGGGGCGCGGTTCACCTCCAGCTGGCGGTGAGCGGGCCGGATGAGAACGGCGCGCGCTCGGTGAACGTGTACTCCCGGCTGGAAGACCCCACCATGGAGCAGCCGTGGGTCCAGCACGCCTCCGGCCTGCTCGCCCGGGGCGGCACGCCGGACGAGACCGGCCAGGCCGACCTCGCCGTATGGCCCCCGGAGGGCGCGGAGCGGATCGACACCGAGGATGTCTACGACCGGATGGCCGCGGGCGGCTTCGCCTACGGCCCGGTCTTCCAGGGTCTGCGGTCGGTGTGGATCCGTGGCGACGAGGTCTTCGCCGAGGTGCGGCTGCCGGAGGAGAACGCCTCGGATGCCGAGCGGTTCGGACTGCACCCGGCCCTGCTGGACGCGGCGGTTCAGGCCGTCATGTTCGTACCCCAGGAGGAGGCGGGCCTCGCCAGGCTTCCGTTCTCCTGGACCGGTGTGTCGCTGCGGGCCACGGGCGCCTCCGAGCTGCGGGTGCGCCTCAGCTCGCTCGGGCCCGACTCCATCGGCCTCACGGTGGCCGACACCAGTGGCCGCTCCGTGGCCACCGTCGACTCCTTGGTGCTGCGGCTCGTCGCGGAGGGGCAGATCCAGTCGGCCGGCTCCCCGGCGGGCGGGCATGACTCGCTCTTCCGGCTGGACTGGACCCCCGTCCCCGTCGGTGCGCCGGCCCCCGCCTCCGAAGGCACCTGGGCCGTGCTGGGAACCGACGACCTGGGGGTGCGCTCCGGCTTCGAGGCCGCGGGCGCGGACGTGGTGGCGTACCCGGATCTGGCCGCGCTGCGCGAGGCGATCGACTCGGGGGCCACGGCGCCGGACGTCGTCATGGTGGCGGGCGCCGCTGAGGCGGCCGGCCTCGACGACCGCGCGGACCTGGCGGGACGGGTGCGTGGCGCCACGTACCGCGCGCTGGAGCTGGTGCGGACCTGGGTCACCGACGACCGGTTCGACGACTCCTACCTGGTGTACGTGACCCGCGGCACGATGGGCGCCCGCTCCTCCGACGAGGTGCGCACCCCGGCCGAGGCCGCCGTATGGGGCCTGCTGCGCTCCGCGCAGACCGAGCACCCGGGGAAGTTCCTCCTGGTGGACCTGGACCCGGAGGAGCAGGGCGAGGTGTCCTCGGTGCTCCGGACGGCCCTGACCGCCGAGGAGCCGCAGGTCGCCGTGCGCGACGGACGCGTGCTCGCGGCACGTCTCGCCCGGGTGGCCCCGGCCGAGGACCGGCCCGAGCCGGAGACCACGCCGTTCGACGGCCGTGGCACGGTGCTGATCACGGGTGGTACGGGTGGTCTGGGCGCGCTGTTGGCCCGTCATCTGGTGGTGGAGCACGGTGTTGAGCGTCTGGTGCTGACGAGTCGTCGTGGCGTGGAGGCGCCGGGTGCGGCGGAGTTGGTGGCGGAGCTGGCCGGGCTGGGTGCCGAGGCGGAGGCGGTGGCGTGTGATGTCGCCGACCGGGCGTCGGTGGAGAGCCTGCTGGCGGGTATCGGGTCGGAGCGTCCGCTGTCGGCCGTGGTGCACGCGGCGGGTGTGCTGGATGACGGTGTGGTGGAGTCGTTGACGCCGGAGCGGGTGGACAAGGTGCTGCGTCCGAAGGTGGACGCCGCGCTGCACCTGCACGAGCTCACCCGCGGCCTCGACCTCTCCGCCTTCGTGGTGTTCTCCTCGGCCTCCTCCAACTTCGGTGGCGGCGGCCAGGCCAACTACGCGGCGGCCAACGCCTTCCTGGACGCCCTGGCGCACCAGCGCCGCGCGCTCGGCCTCCCCGCGGTCTCCCTGGCCTGGGGCATGTGGGAGCAGCGCAGCGAGATGACCGGGGACCTCGGCGAGGCGGACCTCCAGCGCATCGCCCGCGCTGGGCTGAACGCGCTCACCTCCGAAGAGGGCCTCGCGCTGTTCGACGACGCGCTCGGGACCGATGAGACCGTGCTCGTGCCGACCCATGTGGACCTCGCCGCCCTGCGCGTCCAGGCCCGCACCGGTGATGTGCCCGCTCTGCTGCGCGGCCTGGTGCGTGTCCCCCGGCGCCGGGTCACGGCGGCGGAGACCACGCGGGCCGACACCGGATCGCTGCGGGACCGCCTGGCCGGTCTCTCCGCGGCCGATCAGTACCGGGCTCTGCTGGACCTGGTGCGGGTGCAGGTGGCGACGGTCCTCGGCCATGGCTCGCCGGAAACGGTGGAGCCGGACATGGCCTTCAAGGACATGGGCTTCGACTCCCTGACCACGGTGGAACTGCGCAACCGGCTCAACGCGGAGACGGGTCTTCGACTGTCGGCCGTGCTGGTCTTCGACTACCCGACGCCCACGGCGCTGGTGGACCACCTGCGGGAGGAGCTCCTGCCGGACGGCGGCACGGGGGAGCCCGTGGTCTTCGCCGAGCTCGACAAGTTGGAGCCGCTGCTCTCCAACGTGATGGACGACAGCGAGACCCGCACGAAGGTGGCCGGGCGGCTGAAGGAGCTCCTGGAGAAGCTGGGCGAGGCTTCCGACGACGCCAACTCCACTGTCGAGATGGCCGAACGGATCGGGTCGTCCTCCAACGACGAGCTGTTCGACTTCATCGACAACGAGCTCGGGCTGTCCTGAACCGTTGTCCAGCGCCCTCTGACCCTGACTGTAGAGAAAGTGACGGCAAAACAGTGAGCGAGACGAAGCTCCGCGACTATCTCAACAAGGTGACGACTGATCTGCACCGCACTCGTCTGCGCCTTCGGGAGGTGGAGGAGAAGAACCGGGAGCCGATCGCGATCGTCGCGATGAGCTGCCGCTTCCCCGGCGGGGTCAGCTCTCCGGAGGAGCTCTGGCGCATGGTCGCCGAGGGCGCCGACGGGCTCTCACCGTTCCCGAAGGACCGCGGCTGGCTCGAGGAGGTGTACGACCCGGACCCCGACAGCCAGGGCACGAGCTATGTGAACGAGGGCGGATTCCTGCACGACGCCGCCCTGTTCGACCCCGTGTTCTTCGGGATCTCCCCGCGTGAGGCGCTGGCGATGGACCCCCAGCAGCGGCTGCTGCTGGAGGCGTCCTGGGAGGTCCTGGAGCGGGCGGGCATCGACCCGCTGTCCGTCAAGGGCACCACCGGCGGCGTGTTCATGGGCGCCGCCTTCCAGGGGTACGGTGCGGCCGGCCCGATCGAGGCCGAAGAGGTCGAAGGCCATCTGATGACGGGGCAGACACCCGCCGTCACCTCCGGCCGGATCTCCTATGTCCTCGGCATCGAAGGCCCCGCGGTGACCGTGGACACGGCGTGCTCGTCGTCCCTGGTGACGCTGCACCTGGCCGCGCAGGCGCTGCGCCAGGGCGAGTGCGACTTCGCCCTGGCCGGTGGCATCACCGTGATGGCCGGCCCCGGAACCTTCACCGAGTTCAGCCGTCAGCGGGGTCTCGCCTCCGACGGCCGCTGCAAGCCCTTCGCGGCGGCCGCGGACGGCACCAACTGGTCCGAGGGCGTCGGCGTACTGCTCGTGGAGCGACTGTCCGACGCCCGCCGCCTGGGCCACCCCGTGCTGGCGGTGGTGCGCGGCTCCGCGGTGAATCAGGACGGTGCCAGCAACGGCCTCACGGCCCCCAACGGCCCGTCACAGCGCAGGGTGATCCGTCAGGCGCTCGACAACGCCGGACTCACCCCGGACGACGTCGACGTCGTGGAGGCGCACGGCACGGGCACCTCCCTGGGCGACCCGATCGAGGCGCAGGCGCTGATCGCCTCCTACGGCCAGGACCGGCCGGAGGACCGGCCGCTGTGGCTCGGATCCATCAAGTCCAACATCGGCCACGCACAGGCGGCGGCGGGTGTCGCGGGGATCATCAAGATGGTGATGGCCATGCGGCACGGCGTCCTGCCGAAGACGCTGCACGTGGACGAGCCGACCCCGCATGTCGACTGGTCGGCGGGGGCCGTGGAGCTGCTGACCGAGGCCCAGCCCTGGCCGGAGACGGGCCGGCCCCGCCGGGCGGGGATCTCCTCCTTCGCCATCAGCGGCACCAACGCGCACACCATCATCGAGCAGGCCCCCGAAGCCGAGGAGTCGGAGTCGGCCGGTGCCGAGGCCGAGGCTCCCCGCCCGGTCGCCTCCTCCGTCGTGCCATGGCTGGTCTCGGGCAAGGGCGAGACCGCGATGCGGGCGCAGGCCGAGCGGCTGTACGCCCGTCTGACGGCCGAGGGTGACGATCTCACGGGGGCGTCCGTAGCGGACATCGGCTACTCCCTGGCGGCGTCCCGATCGGCGTTCGAGCACCGCGCGGCGGTGATCGGCGAGGACCGCGAGAGCCTGCTGCGCGGCCTGCGGGCCGTGGCCGAGGGCGAGGTGGCCCAGGGCGTGGTCAGGGGGCAGGCGGCGAAGGGGCGCAGGACCGCCTTCGTGTTCCCCGGTCAGGGGGCGCAGTGGGCGGGTATGGGGGTGGAGCTGCTGGAGTCCTCGCCGGTCTTCGCGGAGGCGATCGGCGAGTGTGAGACGGCTCTGTCCGCGTATGTGGACTGGTCGCTGACGGATGTGCTGCGTGGCGCCGAGGGCGCTCCCGGCTTCGACCGGGTGGATGTCGTTCAGCCGGTGTTGTTCGCGGTGATGGTGTCGCTGGCGAAGCTGTGGCGTTCGGTGGGTGTGGAACCGGACGCCGTGATGGGCCACAGCCAGGGCGAGATCGCCGCGGCCTGTGTCGCGGGTGCGCTGTCGCTGGAGGATGCCGCGAAGGTGGTGACCCTGCGGTCGCAGGCGATCGCCGCCGGTCTGGCGGGTCGTGGTGGCATGGTGTCGGTCGGGCTGCCGGTCGACCAGGTCAAGGACCGTATCGCCGCCTGGGATGGTGCGATCTCGGTCGCGGCGGTCAACGGCCCGGGTTCCATCGTGGTCTCCGGTGATGCCAAGGCGCTGGATGAGATGGTCGCGAAGCTGGAGGGCGAGGAGGTGCGGGTCCGTCGGGTTCCGGTGGACTACGCCTCGCACTCCGCGCATGTGGAGGAGATCCGCGAGGAGCTGCTGAAGGTTCTGGCGGATATCGAGCCGCGTTCGTCGGAGGTGCCGTTCTACTCCACGGTCTCCGGTGAGCTGGTGGACACCGCCGGCCTGGACGCGGAGTACTGGTACCGCAACCTCCGGCAGACCGTTGAGCTGGAGAGCACGACGCGCACGTTGCTGGACGACGGTTTCACGGTCTTTGCCGAGGTGAGCCCGCATCCGGTGCTGGCTCTGCCGGTGCAGCAGACGGTGGAGGCCGCTGAGGCGCGGGCGGTGGTCGTGGGCACCCTGCGGCGGGATGAGGGCGGACCCGAGCGGTTCTTGACCTCGGCCGCCGAGCTGCACACCAGTGGCGTCGGTGTCGACTGGCGAAAGGTGTTCGAGGGCCGTGGTGCCCGCCGGGTCGATCTGCCGACCTACGCCTTTCAGCGTCAGCGCTATTGGCTGGACTCGATGGCGGCCGTCGGCGACGTGGGATCGGTGGGCCTCAGGGCGGTGGCGCACCCCCTGCTGAGCGCCGCGGTCTCGCTGGCGGGCGGCGGCGGAGTGCTGCTCAGCGGGCGGCTTTCGACGGCCACGAACCCCTGGCTCGCCGAACACACGGTGCAGGGCGTGGCGCTGGTTCCCGGGACGGCCTTCGCGGAGATGGCCGCGCAAGCGGGGGACCAGGTCGGGTGCGGCCGGGTCGATGAGCTGGTGCTGGTGGCGCCCTTGACGATGCCCGAGCGCGGAGGGGTGCAGGTCCAGGTCGAGGTGGGGGAGGCCGACGCCTCGGGCCATCGCGACGTCAGCGTGTACTCACGGATGGAGCCGGCCGACGAGGAGGCCGATCTCGAGCAGCCGTGGGTGCAGCACGCTCACGGTGTGCTCACGCCGCCCGTACAGGCGGCATCCTTCGACTTCGCGAAGTGGCCGCCCTCCGGCGCCAAGCCCGTCGATGTCTCCGGCGGCTACGAGCATGCCGCCGAGCACGGGCTGTACTACGGTCCCGCGTACCGGGGGTTGCGGCGCGCCTGGAAGCGCGGCGACGCGGTGTTCGCCGACGTCGAGCTCCCCGAGGAGCAGCTTGGCATCGCGAAGTACTTCGGTCTGCACCCGGCCCTGTTCGACGCGGCCCTCCAGGCGATCGGCGCGAACAACGCATTGAGCGGAGGCGACGACGCACCGAGCGCGGGCAATCTGATGCCGTTCTCGTGGCGGGGCTTCTCCCTGGAAGCTGTCGGTGCCCAAGCGCTGCGCGTCCGAATCGTCCCGGACGGTCGGCAGGCCGTGTCGCTGGCCATGGCCGACACCTCCGGCCGCCCGGTGGCTTCCGTCGACTCCCTCCTCTTCCGGCCCATGCAGGCCGCCACGTTGCAGAACGTGAGCCGGACTGCCGGTGAGGCGCTGTTCCGCATGGAGTGGACGGCGGGCGCGGCGAAACCCGCCGAGGGCGTGGCACCCGGCTGGTGGGCGGTGCTGGTCGACGACTGCCTCGGCGTGGGCGACGCTCTGGAGGCGGCGGGCTTCTTCCCCGCCGATGTGTACCCGGACTCCGAGGCGCTGAGCGACACCCTGGCGACGGGCACGAGCATGCCCGGAATGGTGGTCCTGCCGGTGGCTTCGGCCGGCCCCGCTGTGGTGGACGAGGTACACACACGGGTCGGTGAGGTGCTGGAGACCGTTCAGTCGTGGCTGGCGGACGACCGGTTCTCGGGCACCCCGCTGGTGGTGCTGACCCAGGGTGCCGTTGACACCGGCGATGGTGTGACGGACCTGGCGAGCGCGGCCGCATGGGGTTTGGTGCGGTCGGCGCAGGCGGAGCACCCGGGACGGCTGGTGCTTGTCGACACGGATGATGTCGAGCGTGCGGTGGCACTTCTCGCGGGGGTGGTGGCCACGCGTGAGGAGCAGGTGGTGGTGCGTTCGGGCGAGGTCCGCCTGCCGCGTCTGGCCCGCTCACTGCCCGCCGGTGACGCTCCCGAGTCGGAGGTGTTCGGCTCCGGCGCCGTCCTGGTGACGGAGGGCACGGGTGCTCTGGGTGGTTTGGTGGCCCGGCATCTGGTGGCCCGGCACGGTGTCAAGAAGCTGGTGCTGCTGTCCCGCCGTGGTGCGGAGACGGACGGTGCGGCCGAGGCGCGGGCCGAACTGGAGGCCGCGGGCGCCGAGGTGGTGGTCATGGCTTGTGACGCCGCGGACCGCGAAGCGCTTGCCGCGGTGCTGGCAGGACTGCCCGAAGAGCTCGCGTTGAGCGCCGTGGTGCATGCGGACGAGGTGCTCGATGACGGGCTGTTCGCATCGCTGACACGCGAGCGGGCGACCGCGGTGCTGCGGGCGAAGGTGGACGCGGCCTGGAATCTGCATGAGCTGACCGCGGGCATGGACCTGTCGGCGTTCGTGCTGTTCTCATCGACCGCGGGTCTGCTCGGCGCGGCCGGGCAGAGCAACTACGCCGCGGCGAATGTGTTCCTGGACGGCCTCGCGTCGTGGCGTCGCACTCAAGGGCTGCCGGGTGTCTCGCTGGCGTGGGGCCGGTGGGCCGAGGACAGCGGCGTGACACCGCCCGGGCGGGACGAGATCGACAACTGGCGCTATCAGGTGTCGTGGAAGCTGGTCCCGGACCCGGCCAAGGGGTCGTTGTCGGGGACCTGGCCGGTGGTGGTTCCGGCATCCCATGCCGGGGACGAGCTGGTCTCGGGGGTTGTCGCCGGGCTCGAGCGGCACGGTGCGGATGTGGTCTCGGTCGTCGTGGACGAGCGGGACCTGGACCCGAACGTGCTGGCGGAGCGGCTGCGCGAGGTGGCCGAGCAGGCGCCCGAGCTGGGTGGTGTCCTGTCGCTGCTGGCCCTGGACGAGGAACCCTGCCCGGGGCATCCGGCCCTGCCGAGCGGCTACGCGCTGAGCCTGGTGCTGGTGCGGGCCATGGTCGAGGCGAAGATTCCGGCTCGGCTGTGGAGTGGTACGCGGGGGGCCGTCTCGGTGGGCGGCTCGGACCGGCTCACCAGCCCGCTGCAGGCGATGGTGTCGGCGTTGGGCCGGGTGGCCGCGCTGGAGCTGTCGCCGCTGTGGGGTGGTGTGGTCGATCTGCCCAAGTCGCTGGATGAGCGCGGTGCGGCCCGGCTGGCCGGTGTGCTGTC
This sequence comes from Streptomyces sp. NPDC059455, assembly GCF_042750115.1. Classification (NCBI taxonomy): domain Bacteria; kingdom Bacillati; phylum Actinomycetota; class Actinomycetes; order Kitasatosporales; family Streptomycetaceae; genus Streptomyces; species Streptomyces sp. NPDC059455. Next base: position 14,049 of record NZ_JBHYVB010000112.1, on the reverse strand, counting down.
CGCCGGGGGCGGCGAGGACCAGGTCGCGGTCCGCGGCTCCGGTGTTTTCGTACGCCGTCTGGCGCGGTCGGCTCCGTCCGTTGTCGATGGGACGGCGTGGCGGGCGCGCGGCACCGTGCTGGTGACCGGTGGTACGGGCGGGCTGGGCGGCCAGGCGGCCCGGTGGCTGGCGCGTAGTGGCGCTGAGCACCTGGTGCTGACCAGCCGTCGGGGTCCCGAGGCGCCGGGCGCGGCCGAGCTGCGCGAGGAGTTGGAGGGGCTGGGCGCCCGGGTGACGGTGGCGGCCTGTGATGTGGCCGATGTCAAGCAGCTGGCCGCGGTGCTGGACGCGGTGCCGGAGGAGTATCCGCTGACGGCGGTCGTGCACGTGGCGGGCGCCACCGGGGGGACGCCTCTGCTGGAGACCGGGTTGGCCGATGCCGCCACCATCGTCTCGGGCAAGGTGGCGGGTGCCGTCAACCTGGATGAGCTGCTGGGCGACCGTGAGCTCGACGCGTTCGTGCTCTTCTCGTCGATCTCCGGTCTGTGGGGCAGTGGCGGCCTGGCCGCCTACAGCTCGGCCAATGCCTATCTGGACGCGCTGGTGGAGGAGCGCCGTGCGCGGGGTCTCGTCGGCACCTCCGTGGTCTGGGGACCCTGGGCCGAGATCGGCATGGCGGCCGCGGATGAGCAAGGTGATCATTTGGCGCGGCGCGGTCTGCCCCGGTTGACGCCGGAGCCGGCGATCGCCGGTCTGGAACGCCTGGTGGCGGGCGGCGACGGTGTGGTGACGGTCGTGGACGTGGACTGGGAACGGTTCGTTCCCGCGTTCACCGCGACCCGGCCCAGCCCGTTGCTGAGCGATCTCTACGAGGTCCAGCGGCTGGACACGGAGTGGAACGATGTGGCGCGCACCAGTCTGGCGCCCCTCTCCTCCGAAGAGGGTCTGGAGCTCTTCGACGCGGGAGTCACCTCCGACACGGCCGTGGTGATTCCCGCCCGGCTGGACGTGGGTGCGCTGCGCGCCCAGGGCGCCGCGCTGCCCGCCTTCTTCCGTTCCGTCGTCCCGGATTCCCCCGTCCGGCGTACGGCTCGGGCGGCGGAGTCCGAGGTGGACCAGCCCACCCAGTTGCGGCAGCGGCTGGCCGGGTTGTCGGAGGCCGAGCGGGACGAGGCGCTTCTCGAAATGGTGCGTACCGTCGCTGCCGCGGTGCTCGGTTTCGCATCACCCAATGACATCGACACCGGACACGAGTTCATGGAGATGGGCTTCAACTCTCTTACGGCGGTGGAATTCCGTAACCAGCTGGCCGCCCTCACCGGCCTCAAGCTGAACACCACGGTCGTCTTCGACCACCCGAGCCCGGGCGAGATGGTGGCCCATCTGCGCCCCCGGCTCGCGGCCGAGATCGCGTCCGGTCCTCCCGCCGGCCGCCAGGTCCAGGAGCGGACCGCTCCGGCCGCTCCGGCCGCCGCGCCCGTGACCGAGCCCGTTTCGCCGGCGCCGCAGGTGAACACGGATGACACCCTCGGCTCTCTCTACCGGCAGGCGGCGCAGCAGGGCAAGGTCAGCGTCGGCATGGATCTGTTGGTGAACGCGGCAAGGCTCCGTCCGACCTTCGAGGACCCGGCCGACTACGAGGGAAACATCAGGCCAGCGCGGCTCTCCCGAGGCCCGCAGCGCCCCCGGCTGATGTGCTTCTCCTCCCACGTCGCCCTGGGCGGTGTCCACCAGTACGCGCGGTTCGCCGCGCCGTTCCGTGGCAACCGGGACGTGGCGGGCCTCGGCACCGTGGGGTCAGTCCAGGGTGAGAGCCTTCCGGCCACTCTGGACACGCTGTTCCACTTGCAGGCGAGGGTCGTTGCCGAGTACGCCGAAGGCGACCCGATCGTCCTGTGCGGCTCCTCGGCCGGAGGAATGTTCGCCCACTCGGTGGCCGCCGCTCTGGAGAGCCAGGGCACACCACCCGCGGGAGTCGTCCTGATGGATACCTACCTTCCGGACACCACGAAGCTCGGCCAGTTCGAGAACGCCTGGCTGGACGAAATGTACGAGCGGGACGAGCTCGTCTCCATGGAGGGTGTCCGGATGTCCGCCATGGGCTGGTACTCGCATCTGCTGGCGGAGTGGAAGCCGCCGCAGATCTCGGTTCCCACTCTCCACCTTCGTGCGACCGAGACGGTGCTTCGGACGGACCCGAACGCGGAGGTGCAGAGCTGGCAGGCCGACTGGCCCGCCGACTCCCTCATCGACGTGCCCGGAGATCACTTCAGCATGATGGAGAAGCACGCGGAGACTACCGCCCAGGCCGTCGAGAACTGGATGGCCGACCTTTAACGGCCACGCGCCCGCCCGGCATTGATGAATGGCGGGCGGGCGCCCGCGCCGAAGCCGCGGTCGGCGCGGCACACAGCTTTGACGCAGGGTCTTCCACAAGGCAGGAGTTAGGTGAGCACCATGTTGAACGGGTCCAGCGACTCGGGAGAGTCGATCGCGCAGGCTGGGCCGGATCGTGACGAGGGTCCCGAACTGCCGTCACTCGGTCCGGACTTCCAAGAACTGCCGGACTTCGAACAGCGCAAGGTCCTGTTCGACCTGGTGCGCGCACACGTCGCCGCTGTGCTGCGGTCCGAGTCACCGCGTACGCTCGACGCCGAGGGCTCCTTCCTCGACCTGGGGCTGGACTCGCTCGCGGCGGTCAATCTGCACCGCGGACTGGTGGCGGCCACCGGGCTCACGCTCGAGGTGTCGCTCGTCTACGACTACCCGACGCCCAGCGAGCTGGTGGACCACCTCCACCGGCAGATCTTCCCCGTGGCCACGGACGACACCGCTCCTGCGCGTGCCGTCGTGGGCTCGGACGACCCCATCGCGATCGTCGGGATGAGCTGCCGCTTCCCCGGAGGTGTCAACAGCCCCGAGGACCTGTGGAAGGTCGTCGCCGAGGGTGTCGACGCCATCACCCCGTTCCCCACCGACCGGGGCTGGGACCTGGCGGCGCTCTACAGCCCGGACCCGGACCGGCCCGGCACCAGCTATGCGACCGAGGGCGGGTTCATCCACGACGCGCCCGAGTTCGACGCGGAGTTCTTCGGCATATCGCCGCGTGAGGCGCTCGCCATGGACCCGCAGCAGCGGCTGCTGCTGGAGACCAGCTGGGAGGTCTTCGAGCGGGCCGGTATCGATGCGACCAAGCTGCGGGGGAGCAGGACCGCCGTCTTCACCGGCGCGGAGCACCACGACTACGGTCCCCACCTGCAAAGCACCAAGAGCGGACTCGAAGGCTATGCGCTGACCGGAATCGCGGGCAGCCTCGCCGCCGGGCGCATCTCCTACACCTTCGGCTTCGAGGGCCCGGCCTGGACCGTGGACACCTCGTGCTCCTCGTCGCTGGTCTCCCTGCACCAGGCGGCGAACTCGCTGCGCCAGGGTGAATGCGATCTGGCGCTCGCCACCGGTGTCGCCACCATGCCGACCCCGGGTGACTTCATCCTCTTCAGCCGCCAGCGCGGGCTCTCCTCCAATGGGCGCTGCAAGGCGTTCGGCGCCGAGGCCGACGGCACCTCGTGGGCCGAGGGCGTCGGCGTCCTCCTGGTGGAGCGGCTCTCCGACGCCCGCCGCAACGGCCACGAGGTGCTGGCGATCGTGCGCGGCTCCGCCGTCAACCAGGACGGCGCCAGCCACGGTCTGACGGCCCCCAACGGGCTCTCCCAGCGGCGTGTCATCCGGCAGGCGCTGGCCAACGCCGAGCTGACCGCGGACCAGATCGACGTGATCGAGGCGCACGGCACCGGAACCTCGCTCGGCGACCCCATCGAGGCGCAGGCGCTGATCGCCACCTACGGCGAGAGCCGGCCGGAGGGGCAGCCGGTGTGGCTGGGGTCCCTCAAGTCGAACATCGGCCACGCCCAGGCGGCGGCCGGTGTGGGTGCCGTCATCAAGATGGTGATGGCCATGCGCCACGGCATCATGCCCAAGACGCTGCACGTGGAGGTGCCGACCCCGCACGTGGACTGGTCGTCGGGCGGCGTGGCGCTGCTCGCCGAGCAGCGCGCGTGGCCGGAGGACGGGCGGCCGCGCCGTGCGGGTATCTCCTCGTTCGGCATGAGCGGCACCAACGCACACGCCATCATCGAGCAGGCACCGCCGCAGGAGCCCAGCCTGACGGCGGACGACGCCGAGGACCCGGAGACCGCGTCCCAGCCCATCTCGTGGCTGGTGTCCGCCAGGAGCGAGGAGGCGCTGCGGGCGCAGGCCGCAAGGCTGCGCGAACACGTGGTGCGCGACTCCGCGCTGCGGCCGGTCGACGTCGGCTGGTCGTCCGCCATGACCCGTGCCGCGCTCGAACACCGGGCCGTGGTGGTGGCCGGCGACCGCGACGGGCTGCTGCGGGGACTCGCGGCGCTGGCCGAGGACACCGACGCGCCGGGCCTGGTGCTGGGCAGGTCCCGGGCGCAGCGGGTGGCGTTCCTGTTCACCGGCCAGGGCGCCCAGCGGATGGGCATGGGCCGCGAACTCTACGAGACCTACCCGCTGTTCGCCGACGTATTCGACGAGGCGTGCGACTATCTGGAGGTTCGCCTCGGCACCTCCGTGCTCGACGTGGTCTTCGGCCCCGAGGACGACGCCGCCGACGCCGGGGACGCGTCCGGTGACGAGCTGAACCAGACGATGTTCACCCAGGCCGGGCTGTTCGCCTTCGAGGTGGCTCTGTTCCGCCTGCTGGAGTCCTGGGGTGTGCGCCCCGACTTCCTGATGGGGCACTCGGTGGGCGAGATCGCGGCCGCACACGTCGCCGGGGTGCTGTCCCTGGAGGACGCCTGCGCCCTGGTCGCGGCCCGTGGGCGGCTGATGCAGGAACTGCCCGAGGGCGGCGCCATGGTGGCCGTCCAGGCGTCGGAGCAGGAGGTCCTCGAGAGCCTGAAGGGCCGCGAGGACCAGGTGTCGCTGGCGGCGCTCAACGGTCCCACCTCGGTGGTGCTCTCGGGCGACGAGGACGCGGTGCTCGAACTCGCCGGCCACTGGGAGGCACAGGGCCGCAAGACCAAGCGGCTGCGGGTGAGCCACGCGTTCCACTCCCCCCGGATGGACGCCATGCTGGAGGGGTTCCGCCGGCTCGCCGACTGCCTGTCGTACTCGGCCCCGGCGATCCCGGTCATCTCCAACGTCACCGGCGATGTCGCCGGTGCCGAACTGGCCACCGCCGAGTACTGGGTCCGCCATGTGCGCGAAGCCGTCCGCTTCGACGACGGCATGCGCTCCCTCGCCGCCCAGGGAGTGACGACCTGCGTGGAGCTCGGCCCCGACGCCGTGCTGACCGCGATGGGCCAGGACTGCCTGGACGCCATCGACGCCGACGCGGCCTTCGTCTCCCTGGCCCGCTCCGGGCGCGCCGAGGCCCAGACGCTGGCGGAGGCGATCGCCACCCTGTACGCGAACGGCGTCGGCGTGGACTGGGACGCGGTGTACTCCGGGCGTGGCGCCGGCCGGGTCGCCCTGCCGACCTACGCCTTCCAGCACAGGCGGTACTGGCTCGAGTCGGGCGCCGCCGTGACCGGCGACGCCCGGAGCGTCGGCCTCGGCAGGGTGGACCACCCGCTGCTCGGCGGCCTCACCGAACTGGCCGAGGGCGACCGTACGGTGCTGACCGGGCGCCTGTCGCTGCAGACCCACCCGTGGCTCGCCGACCACGCCGTGGCCGGCGGAGTGCTCTTCCCCGGCACCGGATTCGTGGAACTGGGCCTGCTCGCGGGCACCGAGACGGGGGCCGGACGGCTCGGCGAGCTCACCCTCGAAACCCCGCTCCTGCTGCCGGAGCAGGGCGGCGTCCGCATCCAGCTCGTGGTCGGCCCCACGGACGAGTCCGGGGTACGGCCCCTCGGCGTGTACTCGCGCTCCGACAGCGACGAGCCGGGCGAGGAGTGGGTGCGCCACGCCCAGGGCGTCCTCGAGGCCGACAGCGGCGCCGCGGTCACCGACAGCCTGCTGCAGTGGCCCGTCCCGGGCGCCGAGCAAGTGCCCATGGAGGGCTTCTACGAGGGCCTCGCCCAGGCCGGCTACGGATATGGTCCGGTCTTCCAGGGGCTGGAGTCGGTCTGGCGGCTGGACGGCGACGTCTACGCCGAGGTGGCGCTGCCGGACTCGGCCGCTCAGGAAGCCGGACGGTTCGGCCTGCACCCCGCCCTGCTCGACGCCGCTCTGCACGCCATGGAGATGGGCGACTTCGGCGGCGAGAGCGGGCGGGTGACGCTGCCGTTCTCCTTCACCGGGGTGACCCGGCACGCGGTGGGCGCCGCACGGGTGCGGGTGCGGCTGCGCCCGCAGGGCAAGGACACGGTCGCGCTGCTGGTGACCGACGCCACGGGTGCGCCCGTCGCCTCGGTGGAGTCGCTGGTGGTGCGCGAGGTGGCGGCCGAGCGGTTCGCGTCCGGGCCGCGCGCCACCGGCAGCGACGGAACGCTGTTCCGGGCCAACTGGGACGAGTTCGCCGCCGCGCGGGACGGCAAGCGGACCGTGGACGGCGCGTCCACGGCGGTGATCGGCGCCGACCGGGCGCGGGTGGCCGAGCTGCTCACCGCCTCCGCCGTCGAGTACGCCGAGTACACCGGGGTGGACGCGCTCGTCGCCGCCGTCGACGAGAGTGTCGCGGTGCCGGATGTGGTCTGGGCCTGGTGCGGCGGCGAGCCCGCCGGGCCGGACGCCGGGAACCTCGCCGACGCCGCTCGGAAGGCGACCCACCGGGCGCTCGCCCTGGTGCAGTCCTGGCTGGCGGAGGACCGGTTCGACGGGTCCCGGCTGGTCGTGGTGACCAGCGACGCGGTCGCGACGGGCCCGGGTGAGGGCGTCGCCGGGCTGTCCAACGCCGCCGTCTGGGGACTGCTGCGTTCGGCGGCCACGGAGAACCCGGGCCGGATCCAGCTGGTGGACATCGACCGCCACGCCGAGTCGGCCGTCGCAGCCGCCGGCGTGGTGACGGCCGCGATCGCGGCGGGCGAGCGCGAGGTGGCGCTCCGCGTGGGCCGGGGGCTGATTCCCCGGCTCGCCAGGAACGCCGCCGGGCGGGTGCTCGAGGCCCCCGCCGGCACCTCGGTGTGGAAGCTCGGCACCACGGGCGGCGGCACCCTGGACAGCCTCTCGCTGCTGCCCGATCCGGCGGCGGAGGAGCCGCTGGCACCCGGGTACGTGCGGATCGCGGTGCGCGCCGCCGGTCTGAACTTCCGTGACGCGCTGATCGCCATCGGCATGTACCCCGACGACCACGCCACGATGGGTGGCGAGGGCGCCGGTGTGGTCCTGGAGGTCGGCCCGGGAGTCACCGACCTGGCACCCGGTGACCGGGTCATGGGCATGATCGACGCATCGTTCGGGCCCGTCGCGGTCGCCGACCGGCGGCAGATCGTCCCCATGCCGAGCGGCTGGACGTTCGCGCAGGCGGCGACGGTGCCGCTGGTCTTCCTGACGGCCTACATGGGCCTGGTGGAACTCGGCAAGCTCCAGGAGGGCGAGACCATCCTGGTGCACGCCGCTACCGGTGGTGTGGGCATGGCGGCCGTGCAACTCGCACGCCACCTCGGCGCCGAGGTGTACGCCACGGCCAGCCCCGGCAAGTGGGACACCCTGCGGGCGATGGGATTCGACGAGAAGCACATCGCCTCGACGCGTGACCTGGAGTTCGAGCGGCGCTTCACGGAGGCCACCGACGGCCGGGGCATGGACATGGTGCTGGACTCGCTCGCCCGCGAGTTCGTCGACGCCTCCCTGCGGCTGCTGCCCAGGGGCGGGCGGTTCCTGGAGATGGGCAAGATCGACATGCGGGACCCCGAGGTCGTCGCGCAGGACCACCCCGGGGTGAAGTACACGGCGTACGACCTGGACGTGGCCGACTACGACTGGGTCCAGCGGATGCTGGTCGAGCTGGTCGAGCTCTTCGACATCGGTGCGCTGAACCCCCTCCCGGTGACGGCATGGGACGTGCGCCGGGCCCCGGACGCGGTGCGGTACATCAGCCAGGCCCGGCACATCGGCAAGAACGTGTTCACCATGACCAGTGCCCTGAACCCCGAGGGTTCGGTGCTGGTGACCGGTGGCACCGGCGGCCTGGGCAGCGAGGTGGCGCGCCACCTGGTGGCCGAGCGCGGAGTGCGCAACCTGGTCCTGGTCTCCCGGCGCGGGCCGGACGCGGAGGGCGCCGCCGAGCTCAAGGCCGAACTGACCGAGGCGGGTGCGTCGGTGACGCTGGCGGCCTGCGATGTGGCCGACCGCGCCTCGCTGGAGCGGGTGCTGTCCGATGTGCCCGCCGACCACCCGCTGACCGCCGTCGTGCACGCGGCGGGCGTACTCGACGACGGTGTCATCGGCACTCTGTCGCCGAAGCGGATCGACGCGGTTTTCGAGCCGAAGGTCGACGCGGCGTGGCACCTGCACGAGCTGACCCGCCATCTGGACCTGGCGGAGTTCGTGATGTTCTCGTCCGTCGCCGGTGTGTTCGGCAGCCCGGGACAGGGCAACTACGCCGCGGCCAACTCGTTCCTGGACGCGCTCGCCGCACATCGGCGCGCGCTCGGCCTCCCCGCCGTATCGCTGGCCTGGGGACCGTGGGAGCAGGCCGGCGGCATGACCGGCACGCTCAGCCAGGCGGACATGGTGCGCATGGCGCGCGAGGGCATGGCGGCCCTGTCCATGGCGGACGGTCTGCGTCTGCTGGACGCCGGCCGGACCAGTGAGGACGCCCTCCTCGTGCCGATGCGGCTGGAGACCTCGGCGCTCAGCGGTCAGACCGACATCCCCACCCTGCTGCGGGGTGCGGTCCGGGTGCGGAGCAGGGCGGCGGCCGACGGGAAGGCGACCGCTGCCGAGTCGGCCAAGGAGCAGCTGGCCGGTCTCTCCGGAGCCGAACTCGACCATGCGCTGCTCGCCCTGGTGTGTGGCAGCGCGGCGATGGTGCTGGGCCACAGCGGCGCCCAGTCCATCAAGCCCGACCGCTCCTTCCAGAGCCTCGGCTTCGACTCACTGGCGGGCGTGGAGTTCCGTAACCGGCTGAACTCGGCCACCGGGCTCCGCCTCCCCTCCACGCTGATCTTCGACAACCCCACGCCCGCGGCGCTCGCCGAGTATCTGCGCGGCCGGGTGGCCACGGACAGCCCGGCCGAACCGGACATGGATCCGGAAGAAGCCAGGATCCGTGCCCTTCTGACGTCGATTCCGCTGGCGCGGCTGCGCCGCGCCGGTCTGCTGGACACGCTCACCGAGCTGGCGAGCGGCAAGGACCAGGCCGAGAAGGACACCGAGGAGAAGGAGACGGACTCCATCGACGCGATGGACGACGACGACCTGATCGACATGATGCTCGGGGATCTCGACTCCTGACGACCCGGGGGTGCCCCCCGCGGCCAGCCGGGGGGGGGGCCCCCCCCGGGCCCCCTCCGCCAGGGGGGCGGCGGGGGCGGGGGGGGGTGGGGCCCCGGGTAGTGTT
>NZ_JBHYVB010000112.1:0-4587 GCF_042750115.1 Streptomyces sp. NPDC059455 | reverse complement strand
TGTGTTTTCCTAGACGTCCCCCCCGGCGCTACCCCCGTTACCCGCGGGGGGTGTCCCCCACTCCCGGGCCCACGTCTCGCAGAGCGTCGGCGTCGCGGGTGGCTCTTCACCCCAAGAGACTTCAAGAAGAAGAAAGGCTCAGTGAAACCCGATGACCGCAAAGGTCTTTGCGACGGAAGCGGTGCATTCGCTTCCCGAGTTCGAACAGAGGGCCCTGGCCATCGCCGAAGCGCTCCGCGAGCGCGGAGTCAGCGACGGCACCCGGGTCATGCTGAAGGCGGGCAACTCCGCCGGCTATGTCGGGGCCCTCCTCGCCCTGATGCACACCGGTGCGTCGATCGTCATGGTCGACCACCAGGAGCGGGCGGAGGCCACCCAGCGCATCTGCGACCGGGCCGGGGTCAAGATCTGCGTGGTCGACGACGACACCCCGATGCCCGAGAGCGGCCCGGCCCGGGTCACCATCTACGAACTGCTCGTGGCGTCCATGGAGCAGACCCCCGCCGAGCAGCGGCTGTCCCTCGACACCTGGTGCGAGCTGCCCGACGGCCTGATCATGTGGTCCTCCGGGTCCACCGGGGAGCCCAAGGGCGTCGTCAAGACCGGGGCGAAGTTCCTGAAGAACCTGGAGCGCAACGCCCAGCAGGTGGGCCACGGCCCCGATGACGTTCTGCTGCCGCTGCTGCCCTTCTCCCACCAGTACGGGCTGTCCATGGTGCTGATCGCCTGGCTGGTCAAGTGCTCGCTGGTCATCGCGCCCTACCGGCGGCTGGACCGGGCGATGACCATGGCGGGCACCTGCGGGGCCACGGTGGTCGACGCCACCCCGGCCAGCTACCGCAGCATGCTCAACATGATCGGCCGCAAGCCCGCCCTGGGGGACGAGCTCTCCGGTGTCCGCATGTTCTGCAGCGGGGCTGCCCCGCTGGACCCGGGCCTGGTCGCCGACTACGTCAAGCGGTTCGGACTGCCCCTGCTGGACAGCTACGGCAGCACCGAGGCCGGGAATGTGGCCTTCGCGACCGAGGACAACGTGGTCGCCTGCGGGCGGGCCGTCGAGGGCCTGAAGCTGCGGATCGTCGACGACGAGGGTGCCGCGCTCACCTCCGGCGAGGTCGGGGAGATCCAGGTCCACTCGCCCGACCTGATGGAGGGCTACCTGGCGGAGGACGGCACGGTCGCCCCCGTCGACCCGGCCAAGACCGAGTGGTACCCCACCGGCGACTTCGGCTATCTGGACGGCGGGGACAACCTCTTCGTCCTCGGCCGGAAGGCCGCGGTGCACCGCAACGGCCACACGCTCTACCCCGAGATCATCGAGCACAAGCTGGCCGCGGGCGGCTGCCTCGTCAAGGTCGTCCCCGTCCCGGACGAACAGCGCGGCTGCCAGCTCCTGTTCTTCGTGGAGGACGAGCAGCAGCGGGAGCCGCGGCACTGGCGGGAGCCGATCACCTCTCTGCTGCCCGACTTCGAGCACCCCAACCGCATTCACGTCCTGGAGCGATTCCCCCTGAACCGCAACGGCAAGCCCGACAAACGACAGCTCGAGCAGCTGGCCCTCGACCTGGCGCCGGGAGCGAAGGCATGACAGAGCAGCAGATCACCGAACCACAGGCCACAGAGACGCGGACATCCGATCCGGGGACATCCGATCCGGAGACCAGCCGTACGGCGGTGGTCTTCCCCGGGATGGGGCCCTTCCGCTTCACCGACGTGGGCGAGTTCCTGCTGACCAACCCCCATGCCCGGCGCCGGCTCGCGATCGCCGACGAGGTGGTGGGGTACTCCGTGTTCGACCGGTACCGCCAGTCGGACGCCGACGAGGAGGCGCAGTACGCCGCGCACACCCAGATCGCCTTCCTGACCGTCTGTCTCTCCCTCGCCGACTGGGCGGAGGAGGAGCTGGGAGAGCGGCCCGAGCTGTGCGCCGGACCGAGCTTCGGCCAGCGGGCCGCGGTGACCTACGCGGGGTCCCTGCCGTTCGAGGAGACCGTGCGGCTCACCGCCGAACTGGCGCGCTGCGAGGAGGAGTACTTCCGGCAGGAGCACCGTGAGGCGGTCACGCACTGCGTGATCCACACCCCCGAGGAGCGGCTTCAGGAGGCGCTGGCCGAACTGGACGCCGAGGGGGAGTGGCACGACGTCTCGGGCTACATCGACCAGGGCTTCTACCTCGTGTCCCTGCGCGAGCCCGTGCTCGACCGGTTCAAGAAACGGATCGGCGAGCTCGGCGGATACAACATGTACACCATGTGGCCGCCCGTGCACGCCCCGGCGTTCGGCGCCCTACGCCGCAAGGCGGAGGAGGAGGTCCTCGGCACCTTCGAGGTGGCCGACCCCAAGCTGCCGGTCGTCGCCGACCAGAACGGCGCGCTGCTGACCGACGCGGACGGTGTGCGCACCATGCTGCTCGACACCTTCAACCGCCCGATCCGCTGGCCGGACATGGTGGACACGATGCGGGAGCACGGCATCACCAAGGTCTGCATCGCGGGTCCGGACAACCTCTTCGGCCGGGTGAACCGCACCGTGGACAACTTCGAGGTCGTGGCCATCGACGCCCGCAAGGCGATGCGCCCGCGGGTCCGGCAGAGGAGTGCCCGCCGGGCGAGGCGGTGATGGAGGCGCTGCCCCCGGGCAGCGCCCCCGTGTAATTGACTGATCGATCTCAAAAAGGGTTAGCGTGCCGGTATGGCACGGAGGAAGGAATTCGACCCGGAGGTCGCGCTGGACGCCGCGATGCGGCTGTTCTGGCGCAATGGCTACGAGGGGACGTCCACCAGCGACCTGGTGGACGAGCTGGGCATCGCACGGGCAAGTCTGTACGGGACCTTCGGATCCAAGCGCGGACTGTACCTGGCCGCGCTCGACCGCTTCCTCTCCGGCGGCTCGGGGCCGAGCCCGGCCGACATCCTGGCGTCGCGCACATCGGCCCTGGACGCCGTCCGGGATCTCCTGGAGACCAGCGCGGCGGCCCCGAAACCGGACACCCCCCCAGGGCTGCTTCGCGGTCAACGCCACGGTGGAGCACGGCGATTCCGACCCCGAGATCGCGCGGCGCCTCGAGGGTAACCGAAGCCGCCTCGAGACCGCGCTCTACGGCGCGCTGCTGAGGGCCCACGCGGAGGGCGAGCTGGCCCCCGGCGTCGATCCACGATCGGCGGCGACCATGCTGGCCTCGCTCAACAGCGGCCTGAAGGTGCTGTCGTGCGCGGGCGCGGACCAGCGCGACCGCATCACCACCTCCGTCGACGCCGTCATGGCGATGCTGACCCCACCGGCGGCCGCCGTCACCGACTGACGGCGGCGATCCACGGCCGCGAGGGCGGAAGGCACCTGTCGTCGCTCATGGCTCATGCCTGCGTTCATTCGAGACAAGTCAGTCCCGAAACCCTGAGATCGATTATGGAGAAGCAATGATTTCCGACCATCGTGGAGCCCCTGTCCGCACCGGCCGCGCCGCCGTCAACGGGACGAAGCTGCACTACCGAACGGCCGGCTCCGGCCCGGTGGTGGTACTGCTGCACGGCGTGCCCAAGACCGGCTATCACTGGCGGCACCTGGTCCCGAAGCTGACGGCACGGCACACCGTCGTCGTACCGGACCTCCGCGGTCTGGGCGACTCCGCCCACCCCGCGGACGGCTTCGACTGCGCCACGATGAGCGCAGCCGGACGTACCCGAGATGCTGATCGCCGGGCATGAGCGCGCGCTCATCACCTACATGCTGAAGGACGAGCGCAGCTACCCCGACACCGCCACCGCGGACGCGATCGAGGAATATGTGCGCTGCTACTCCATGCCCGGCGGTATCCGCTCGATGCTGGCGGTCTATCGGGCGATGCTCGTCGACGCCGAGCAGAACCGGGAGGCGGCGCGGACGAAGCTGGACATCCCGGTGCTGGCGCTCGGTGGCGACGCGTTCATCGGCGACCGGAACGAGGCCCAGATGCGGCTCCTCGCCCATGACGTCACCGGTCATGTCTTCGAGGCCGGACACGACCTCGCCGAGGAGGTGCCGGACGAGGTGGCCGAGGTGCTGCTGGCGTTCCTGACCGACCGGCTCACCTGACCCGAGTCGGCTCCCCGCATCCGTGCTCTCTTGTGGTGACTCGGGAACTGTAGGAGAGTGACCTTATGGGGACCAAGCAGTACACGGGCTCGCCCGAAGACGCCGATCTGATGCGCGCGGACTCGCTGGCGAGGGAGATCTTCGCGGATGTCGCCAACAAGTGGGCGTTCCTGATCATCGAGTTCCTCGGTGAACGCACCCTGCGCTTCAGCGAGTTGCGGAACGAGGTCGAGGGCATCAGCCACAAGATGCTCACCCAGAACCTGCGCATGCTGGAGCGCAACGGCCTGGTCGAGCGGAAGGTGCACCCCACCGTGCCGCCACGGGTCGAGTACACCCTCACCGAGGCGGGCCGGGCCCTGCGGGCGACGGTCGATGGAATGTGCGGCTGGACGCATACGTACCTCGGTCATATCGAGGAATCCCGCCGCCGCTTCGACACCTGAACGAGCGGAGCACTCGCCCGAGCGGAGCACTCACCGGAGCCGCGCGGTGGCCCCATGGAGTGGGGGCCAC
>NZ_JBHYVB010000111.1:19078-38400 GCF_042750115.1 Streptomyces sp. NPDC059455 | reverse complement strand
GGGGTGTTCAGCTCCCGGACCCCGGCGGACCAGGGGGGGGGGGGGGCAAAAAGCCGACGGCCCCCCCACGGGCCCCCGGTGCCCCCCCCCCGGGCGCGGGGGCCCCGTACCGGGACTGTCTTAGGAGCTAGGAGCTCACACACCCGAACCTGCGGGCACGGAGTCGGTCGCCTCCGTCCACAGATCCTGCTCGGCGCGATCCGCCTGGATCTGGCGGTACACGAGGAGCCCGCCGATGGCGGCCAGTGCGACCAGGAGCAGCTTCTTCACTGCGCTACCTCGTCTCTTTCTTGACGTAGGGGACCTCTGGCGCCCGATGATACACACCGACCGATACCGATCGGTGACCTATGACCGGCATTGGCCAATGAGAAACCGGGAAGGAAGCGGGGATCAACTCCCTGCCCCCATACGACATCAGCCTGGACGAAGAAGATCTCCATCCAGGCTGATTGCGACGGTGGGGCTAACAGGACTTGAACCTGTGGCCTCTTCCTTATCAGGGAAGCGCTCTAACCGTCTGAGCTATAGCCCCGCGCTGCACCGAAAGATTAGCGCACCACCTGCCCTGTCCCAAAATCGGTAACGGGCGGCCCGCTACTCGTCCTCGGCCAGGGTCAGCTCGACGCCGCCCACGAAGCCCGCCGACAGGTTGTAGATGAAGGCCCCGAGCGTGGCCAGCGCGGTCGCCAACACCACATTGATCACGGCGATGATCCCGGTGAACCCCAGGACACGCGGAAGCGACAGGAAGGACTCCAAGTCGAACCCGCTGCCCTTCTGCGACTCCGTGGCGTCGCTGATGGTGCCGCCCACCGCGCTGAAGACGCCCATGGCGTCCATGACCATCCACAGCACCGCCACCGCGATCACGGTGCAGATCCCCAGCGCGATCGCCAGCAGGAAGCTGACCTTCATGACCGACCACGGATCGACCCTGGCAACCCGCAGCCGCGCCTTACGGGTCCGCGGCGCCGGACGGGCCCCCGCGGACGTACGGGGGCGGCGGACGGCCGTGGCGGCCTGCTGGTGCCCCGTCTGGCCCGTCTGGCCCGTCTGGGCCGTCTGGGCCGTCTGGGCCGACTGGGCCGTCTGGGCCGTCTGGGCCGACTGGGCCGACTGGGCCGACTGCCCGGGCACCGAGCCGCCCCGTCCGGCCCCGCCGCCGGGCGGCGGGGCGTATGCCTGCGGCGGGTGGTACGGCTGCGCTGGCTGGGCGGGGGCGGGTCGCTCGTTGGGGAGCGGGCTGGAGTACTGGGGCTTGGGGTGCGGATCGCGCTGCGGCCGCAGCTTCCGGGTCTCGGTCACCGCCGCGGCGGAGTCCCCGGCCGGGCCACGGGCGCCGTCCCCAGCGGTGTGACCGCCCGTCGGGGCTCCCGATCCCGGACGCCCTCCGGCGTCCGCACCGCCGCCCGCGGCACCCGTGGCTCCACTCACGACTTACTCCTCGGTCTCGTCGGCCGGGGGCGCTGTGCCCTCGGCCGCCTCGGACTCGGCCTCCTCGGCTGGCGCGTTCGCGGTCGCGATTTCTTCCTCGACCTCTTCAGCCTCACGACCGGCCTCGGCGTTCCGGGCGATGCCGACGACGGCATCGCGCTTGCCCAGGTTGATCAGTTGGACGCCCATGGTGTCACGGCCCGTCTCCCTGACCTCATTGACCCGGGTACGGATCACGCCACCGCTGAGCGTGATGGCGAGGATCTCATCGGTCTCCTCGACCACCAGCGCCCCGACCAGGGAACCACGGTCCTCGACGATCTTCGCCGCCTTGATGCCGAGACCGCCGCGCCCCTGGACGCGGTACTCATCGACATTGGTCCGCTTCGCGTACCCGCCGTCGGTGGCGGTGAACACGAACGTACCGGGCCGGACGACATTCATCGAGAGGAGTTCGTCACCCTCGCGGAAGCTCATGCCCTTCACACCGGAGGTCGCGCGCCCCATTGGCCGCAGCGAGTCATCGGTCGCCGTGAACCGGATCGACTGCGCCTTCTTGCTGATCAGCAGCAGATCGTCGGCGGAGGAGACCAGCTCGGCGCCGATCAGCTCGTCCTCGCGGCCGTCGTCCATCTCCCGGAGGTTGATCGCGATCACACCGCCCGAGCGGGGCGAGTCGTAGTCCTTCAGCGGGGTCTTCTTCACCAGGCCGGACTTGGTGGCCAGCACCAGATACGGCACCGCGTCGTAGTCCCGGATCGCCAGGATCCGCGCGATCTTCTCATCCGGCTGGAAGGCCAGCAGATTCGCGACATGCTGACCGCGCGCCTCCCGGCCCGCGTCCGGAAGCTCGTACGCCTTCGCCCGGTAGACGCGGCCCTTGTTGGTGAAAAACAGCAGCCAGTGGTGGGTGGTCGAGACGAAGAAGTGGGAGACGATGTCGTCCTGCTTGAGCTTCGTCCCGCGCACGCCCTTGCCGCCGCGCTTCTGCGAGCGGTAGTCCTCGGTCTTGGTGCGCTTCACATAGCCGCCGCGCGTGATCGTGACGACGATGTCCTCCTCGGCGATCAGGTCCTCGATGGACATGTCGCCGTCGAAGGGGACCAGCTTGGAGCGCCGGTCGTCGCCGTACTTCTCGACGATCGCGGTCAGCTCCTCGCTGATGATCTGCCGCTGGCGCTCCGGCGAGGCGAGGATCGCGTTGTACTCGTTGATCTTCGCCTGAAGCTCATCGTGCTCCTGGACGATCTTCTGGCGCTCCAGGGCGGCCAGCCGCCGCAGCTGCATCTCCAGGATCGCGTTGGCCTGGATCTCGTCGATCTCCAGCAGACCCATCAGGCCGCCGCGCGCGGTATCGACCGTGTCACTGCGCCGGATCAGCGCGATGACCTCGTCGATCGCGTCCAGGGCCTTGAGCAGACCGCGCAGGATGTGCGCCCGCTCCTCGGCCTTGCGCAACCGGAAGCGGGTCCGGCGGACGATGACCTCGACCTGGTGGGTGACCCAGTTGCGGATGAACGCGTCCAGCGAGAGGGTGCGCGGCACACCGTCGACCAGCGCCAGCATGTTGGCGCCGAAGTTGGTCTGCAGATCGGTGTGCTTGTAGAGGTTGTTGAGGACGACCTTGGCGACCGCGTCCCGCTTGAGCACGATGACCAGGCGCTGGCCGGTGCGCGAGGAGGTCTCGTCGCGGACGTCGGCGATGCCGCCGACCCTGCCGTCCTTCACCAGGTCGGCGATCTTCTGCGCGAGGTTGTCCGGGTTCACCTGGTACGGCAGCTCGGTGACCACCAGGCACTGCCGGCCCTGGATCTCCTCGACCTCCACCACCGCGCGCATGGTGATCGAGCCGCGCCCGGTGCGGTACGCCTCCTCGATGCCCTTACGGCCGACGACCAGCGCCCCGGTCGGGAAGTCCGGGCCCTTGATCCGGTCGACCAGGGCGTCGAGCAGCTCCTCCTGCGTGGCCTCGGGGTTGGCCAGGGCCCACTGGGCGCCCTCGGCCACCTCGCGCAGATTGTGCGGCGGGATGTTGGTGGCCATGCCGACCGCGATCCCCGCCGAGCCATTGATCAGCAGGTTGGGGAAGCGGGCCGGCAGGACCGTCGGCTCCTGGTTACGGCCGTCGTAGTTGTCCTGGAAGTCGACGGTCTCCTCGTCGATGTCCCGGAGCATCTCCATCGACAGCGGCGCCATCTTGCACTCGGTGTACCGCATGGCCGCCGCGGGGTCGTTGCCCGGGGAGCCGAAGTTGCCGTTGGAGTCGACCAGCGGCATCCGCATGGACCACGGCTGCGCCAGCCGCACCAGCGCGTCGTAGATCGACGAGTCGCCGTGCGGGTGGTAGGTGCCCATGACGTCGCCGACGACGCGGGCGCACTTGTAGAAGCCCTTCTCGGGGCGGTACCCGCCGTCGTACATCGCGTACAGCACCCGGCGGTGCACCGGCTTGAGGCCGTCCCGGACGTCGGGCAGCGCACGGCTGACGATCACGCTCATCGCGTAATCGAGGTACGAGCGCTGCATCTCCGTCTCGAGGCCGACCGGCTCGACGCGGAGGGCGGCGCCGTCGGCGAGCTCGTCGGGGGTCAGGTCGTCGGGCGTGTTCGGGGTGTTCTCGTCGGCCATTGCTGGTCAAAGTCCTTCTGTCGTCTGCGGCTGGGGGCCGACTCAGATGTCGAGGAAGCGGACATCCTTGGCGTTGCGCTGGATGAACGAGCGCCGTGCCTCGACGTCCTCACCCATGAGGACCGAGAACAGGTCGTCGGCCTGGGCCGCGTCGTCCAGCGTGACCTGGCCCAGGACGCGGTGGTCCTGGTCCATCGTGGTCACCCGCAGCTCTTCGGCGTTCATCTCGCCCAGACCCTTGAAGCGCTGGACCGAGTCGTCCCTGATGCGCTTGCCCTGCTCCCGGCCGGCCTGGATCAGCGCGTCCCGCTCCCGGTCCGAGTACGCGTACTCGACCTCGTCCCGACCCCACTTGATCTTGTAGAGGGGCGGACGGGACAGGAAGACATGCCCCGCCTCGACCAGCGGGCGCATGAAACGGAAGAGGAAGGTCAGCAGCAGGGTGTTGATGTGCTGGCCGTCGACATCGGCGTCCGCCATCAGAATGATCTTGTGATAGCGGAGCTTGGCGATGTCGAAGTCCTCGTGCACCCCGGTGCCGAAGGCGGAGATCAGCGCCTGGACCTCGTTGTTCTGCAGGATCTTGTCGACCCGGGCCTTCTCGACGTTGAGGATCTTGCCTCGGATCGGGAGGATCGCCTGATACTGCGGGTTACGGCCGGACTTGGCCGAGCCGCCGGCGGAGTCACCCTCTACGATGAAGATCTCGCACTTCACCGGGTCGTTGGACTGGCAGTCGCTCAGCTTGCCCGGCAGCGACGCGGTCTCCAGCAGCCCCTTGCGACGGGTCAGATCGCGCGCCTTACGGGCCGCGACGCGGGCCGTGGCCGCCTGGATGCCCTTGCGGACGATGTCCGCCGCCTCGTTGGGGTTGCGGTCCAGCCAGTCGGCGAGATGCTCGTTGACGATCTTCTGCACGAAGGTCTTGGCCTCCGTGTTGCCCAGCTTGGTCTTGGTCTGGCCCTCGAACTGGGGCTCGCCCAGCTTGACCGAGATGATCGCGGTAAGACCCTCACGGATGTCCTCACCGGTGAGGTTGTCGTCGCGCTCCCGGAGCAGCTTCTTGTCGCGCGCGTACTTGTTGATCAGGTACGTCAGCGCGGCGCGGAAGCCCTCCTCATGGGTGCCGCCCTCATGGGTGTGGATGGTGTTCGCGAAGCTGTAGACACCCTCGGTGTACTGGGCGTTCCACTGCATCGCGATCTCGAGGGAGAGCATCCGCTCCTTGTCCTCGGCCTCGAAGCCGATCACCGTGGGGTGGACCAGCTCGCCCTTGCGGGAGTTGAGGTACGTGACGAAGTCGACGATGCCGCCCTCGTAGTGGTACTTCACGGAGAGCGGCTTGCCCTCCTCGTCCACATGGGCCTCGCGCTCGTCCTTGAGCGAGATCGACAGGCCCTTGTTGAGGAACGCCATCTCCTGGAAGCGCCGGGCCAGCGTCTCGAAGGAGTACTCGGTGGTCTCGAAGACGTCCGGGTCCGCCCAGAAGGTGACCGTGGTGCCGGTCTCCTCCGTGGCCTCGTTCCGGGCCAGGGGCGCGGTCGGCGCTCCCGTCTTGTAGTCCTGGGTCCAGCGGTAACCGTCCGTCTTGACCTCGACCGAGACCTTCGACGACAGGGCGTTGACGACGGAGACGCCGACGCCGTGCAGACCGCCGGAGACGGCGTAGCCGCCGCCACCGAACTTACCGCCCGCGTGCAGCACGGTCAGCACGACCTCCACGGCCGGCTTCCCCTCCGACGGGACGATGCCCACCGGGATCCCGCGGCCGTTGTCCACGACGCGGACGCCGCCGTCGGCGAGGATCGTGACCTCGATGCTGTCCGCATGACCGGCCATGGCCTCGTCGACGGAGTTGTCGACGACCTCCTGGACGAGGTGGTGCAGGCCGCGCTCACCGGTGGAACCGATGTACATACCGGGTCGCTTGCGGACCGCCTCCAGCCCCTCCAGAACGGTGATCGCACTGGCGTCGTACGACGGCGGAGCCAAGGCCTCGCCGTCGGGCGTGGACGGGATGTTTTCGATGGGGTTGCCGGAATCGGCCACGAAGCGCCCTTTCTGGCACAGCACAAGCCGTCTCCGGGCAGGCAGGAGCGGCTGCGTCGTTCAACATGTGTCCGCAAGCGCTCGGTGCGCCAGCGGCGACGGTGTACGGCCCCAGTCTACCGGTAGCGCCGACAAGAATGGGGGCTTGCTGCCGCCTGAGTCCGCATGTGCCGCCCTGAACCGGCCGCCGCCGACTCCCCATATGCGGGGACGGGCTCCAAGAGGCTCACGCCGCCACTCAGCGCTTCGGGCTGTCAACCACCGGCTACCGTGACCGGGGTCTCAGCAGTCACCCTGTTACCCCCGGTTAACACCAGGGCTCGAACCCCGGTCAGCCGTACGTGTCACCCGGGCCCGTGGAGCCCGGGGAGCGCAGCTGGCCGTAGCGCCGAGGCGGGCCGCCGGGGCCCATAACCTTGATCAGCTTCACCGTGCCCTGGCCCAGATCCGCGTTGAGCCGGGCCACGAGCTGGGGCGCGAGCAGCCGCAGCTGGGTCGCCCACGCCGTCGAGTCACAGCGCACCGTGAGCACCCGGGCGTCCTCGTCATAGCGCTGGGGCTCGCAGTGCTGGGCCACCTCGGGGCCCACCATCTGGGGCCAGCGGCCCATTACCCCGCCGACCGCGGCCGGGGTCTCCCAGCCACGCTCGGTGATCAACCGGTTGATCGCCGCACCGAGCGGAAGCGGATCGCGGCCATCGGCGCGCGCGCCGGAGCGCAAGCCCCCTCTGCGCGCCTGCTTCTTCTGCTGGGCCGCGGCCCCCCGGGCGCGCGCCTGCTCCTTGGCGGCGCGCAGCGCCACCCGCGCCAGATCGACGCCTGAGGGCTCGGGCACCGGCGAGGCCCCGGGCACCGCAGGGGGCCGTGCGGGCTGGTCCATCGGATCCGTCATACGCGCCGCACCTCGCCCTCGGACACCGCATAGCGCGTGCCGGTCAGCACATTCGGGACGTCGTCCTCCACCGCCGCGGTCACCAGCACCTGCTCCCCGGGGGCGACCAGCTCGGCCAGCCGCTCCCGGCGCCGCTCGTCCAGCTCCGCGAAGACGTCGTCGAGCACCAGCACCGGCTCACCCGCCTCGGTGCGCAGCAGATCGTAGGAGGCCAGCCGCAGGGCGAGGGCGTACGACCAGGACTCGCCATGGCTGGCGTAGCCCTTCGCCGGGAGCCTGCCCAGCTTGAGCACCAGGTCGTCGCGGTGCGGGCCCACCAGCGTGACCCCGCGCTCGATCTCCTGCTTGCGGGCCTCGGCGAGGGCGGCCATCAGCAGCTCGTACAGCTCCTCGCGGCTGCCCGCGTCGGCCAGCCCCTCACCGGCCGAGCCGCGGTACTCCAGCAGCACGGGGCCGCCGCCGGGGGCGAGCTGCTCGTACGCCTTGTCGGCGAGCGGCTGGAGCACGGAGATCAGATCGAGCCGCTGGGCGAGCAGCTCGGCACCGGTCCGGGCCAGATGCTGATCCCAGACGTCGAGAGTGGACAGGGCCGCGTCGCCGCCCCCGCCGCGCGAGCCGTGGCGCCGGGCCAGGGCGGCGGTCTTCAGCAGGGTGTTGCGCTGCTTCAGCACCCGGTCGTAGTCGGAGCGGACCCCCGCCATCCGGGGCGCCCGCGCGGTGATCAGCTCATCCAGGAACCGGCGGCGCTCGCCCGGATCGCCCTTGACCAGGGCCAGATCCTCGGGCGCGAACAGCACCGACCGCAGTATCCCCAGCACATCACGCGGCCTGACCTGCGACGATCGATTGATACGGGCGCGGTTGGCCTTGCCCGGGTTGAGCTCGAGCTCGATCAGCTGCTGCCGGTCCCCCTGGACGACCGCGGCCCGGACCACGGCCCGCTCCGCGCCCATGCGCACCAGCGGGGCGTCGGAGGAGACCCGGTGGCTGCCCAGGGTGGCGAGATAGCCGACGGCCTCGACGAGATTGGTCTTGCCCTGGCCGTTGGGCCCGACGAAGGCCGTGACGCCCGGGTCGAGCGCCACCTCGGCCCGGACGTACGAGCGGAAGTCGGCGAGCGAGAGATGCGTGACGTGCATAGTGGGCTGCGCCGACCTCCCCCGGCAGTACTGCTGCTTCCGACCCCGAGGGGTGGTTACTTCTCGTTGCTCTCGACCGCGTGGCCACCGAACTGATTGCGCAGCGCGGCGACCATCTTCATCTGCGGCGAGTCCTCCTGGCGGGAGGCGAACCGGGCGAAGAGCGACGCGGTGATCGCGGGCAGCGGCACGGAGTTGTCGATCGCGGCCTCCACGGTCCAGCGGCCCTCACCGGAGTCCTCCGCGTAGCCCCGCAGCTTGCCCAGGTGCTCGTCCTCGTCCAGGGCGCGGACGGCCAGGTCCAGCAGCCAGGAACGGATGACGGTGCCCTCCTGCCAGGAGCGGAAGACCTCGCGGACGTCGGTGACCGAGTCCACCTTCTCCAGCAGCTCCCAGCCCTCGGCGTACGCCTGCATCATCGCGTACTCGATGCCGTTGTGGACCATCTTGGCGAAGTGGCCCGCGCCGACCTTGCCGGCGTGGACGGCGCCGACCTCGCCCTCGGGCTTGAGCGCGTCGAAAATCGGCTGGACCTGGGCCACATGGTCGGCGGTGCCGCCGTACATCAGCGCGTAGCCGTTCTCCAGACCCCAGACACCGCCGGAGACACCACAGTCGACGAAGCCTATGCCCTTGGCGTTGAGCTGCTCTGCGTGCTTCTCGTCGTCGGTCCAGCGGGAGTTCCCGCCGTCCACGACGACATCGCCGGGCGACAGCAGCTCGGCCAGCTCATCGATGGTGATCTGGGTGGGGACGCCCGCCGGGACCATGACCCACACCACTCGGGGGCCCTTGAGCTGGTTGACGAGCTCATCGATGCTGTGGACATCGGCGACGTCCGGGTTGCGGTCGTATCCGATGACCGTGTGGCCTGCGCGGCGGATGCGCTCGCGCATGTTGGCGCCCATCTTGCCGAGGCCGATGAGACCGAGCTCCATCAGTGATCCTTTGTGCCGTAGTCCGTTGCGTTTCGCGGTGAATCCGAGCCTACGCCCGCGGGTTACCGCACAGATGTGGGCTACACCCGCTCATTCGCTCGGCTTTCAGCCGCTCAGTCGGACCGGCATGATCAGGTACTTGTACGCCTCGTCCGCCTCGGCGTCCATGGCGGGCTTGCCACTCAGCAGAGCGGGCTTGGTCGAGGTGGTGAAGGACAGCTGGGCGACCGGCGAGTCGATCGCGCTGAGCCCGTCCAGCAGGAATGTCGGGTTGAAGGCGATCGAGATGTCGTCGCCGTCGAGCTGGGCGTCCACCCTTTCCACAGCCTGTGCGTCGTCACTGGATCCGGCCTCCAGGATCAGCACGCCCTGCTCGAAGGTGAGCCGCACCGGGGTGTTGCGCTCGGCGACCAGGGCCACACGCTTGACGGCCTCGACGAACGGGGCGGTCTCGATCACCGCGACCGAGTTGAACTCGGTGGGGAAGAGCGTGCGGTACTTCGGCAGGTCGCCCTCGAGCAGCCGGGTGGTCGTGCGGCGCCCGGCGCCCTCGAAGCCGATCAGACCCTCGCCCGCACCCGAGCCGGAGAGCGCGATCGAGACGGTGTCACCGCTGGTCAGCGACTTGGCGGTGTCGAGGAGCGTCTTGGCGGGCACCAGCGCGACGGCGGAGATGTCGGGGGTCTCGGGCTTCCACAGGAACTCGCGGACCGCGAAGCGGTAGCGGTCGGTGGAGGCCAGCGTGACGGTGTCGCCCTCGATCTCGATCCGCACACCCGTGAGCACCGGCAGGGTGTCGTCACGGCCGGCGGCGATGGCGACCTGGGCCGCGGCGGCGGCGAAGACCTCACCGGGGACGGTGCCCGTCGCGGTCGGCATCTGCGGCAGCGCGGGGTACTCCTCCACAGGCAGGGTGTGGAGTGTGAATCGCGAGGAGCCACAGACCACGGTGGCCCGCACCCCGTCGGTGGAGATCTCCACAGGCCGGTTGGGGAGGGCGCGGCAGATGTCGGCGAGGAGCCGGCCGGAGACGAGGACGGTGCCGTCGTCCTCGATGTCGGCCTCCACCGAGACGCGGGCCGAGACCTCGTAGTCGAAGCCGGAGAGGCTGAGCGCGCCCTCCTCCGCCTTCATCAGGATTCCCGCGAGGACGGGCACCGGCGGTCGGGCCGGGAGGCTGCGGGCTGTCCAGGCCACCGCCTCCGCGAGTACATCGCGCTCCACCCGGATCTTCACCGTAAGCCGCCTCCTGCTGTTGCTGGCTCGCCCTGCTGGCCTTCGTCGTCGGCTGTGTTGCCGGAGACCAGTCTGACGCACGCCGCCGACAGTCGGTGCGGCTCGGGGTCAAGTCGGTGCGCGGGGTGTCGGGCGGCTCGGCCCGAGGTTGTGCACAGGCCCCACTTCGAAGCGATTTCCTCGCTATCTCTATGTGGTCGTAGTAGTAGGCCCTGTGGAAACCGTGGAAAACTCAATCTGCCCTGGTCAGAGGCGCTTTTTTATCCACCGGGCCTGTGGGTGGGGGCGGTGGACAACCAGGGCTTTCTGTGGATGCCGAAGAGTTCTGCACATGCGATGCACAGACATCGCCCGGTTCTCCCCAGCACCGTCCCCAGTTTTACCCACCTTCCCCACAGCCCAACCCGGCTCTTCGGTGTGACGCCTTTCACTCTCCCCGGTGACCGTGGCCGTTTCGTTGCCGAACAGTGGACAGCGGTGTGGAGAAGCTGTGGGCAACGGGCCTTCGGCTGTGGGTTGCCGGTGGACAAGCTGACGCGCGGCCTGTGGACATCTTGATCGTCCACAGTCTGTGGACTCCGGTTAGCCACAATTCCACAACCGGCTGACCTCGGGGGATCCCCTTTCCACCGGGCACCCTGTGGACGCGATCGGGACAACTCCCGTGTCCCCAGGGTGTGGACGGTGGATGAGCTGTGGATCTGTGGAGAACCGGGCCGGCCGGGCAGGGAATCGAACAGCTTCGTGGCGGTGAACGACGAGGGACGGCGATGTAACGAGGGAGGACGACGAAGGGCGCCCCGGGAGATGTCCGTCCCGGAGCGCCCTTCAGCGGTTCGTGGTGGCCCCTGCGGGCCCCTCTCAGCCGTTCTTGATGCGGTTGGTCAGCTCGGTCACCTGGTTGTAGATGGAGCGCCGCTCGGCCATCAGCGCCCTGATCTTGCGGTCGGCGTGCATCACGGTCGTATGGTCCCGGCCGCCGAACTGCGCGCCGATCTTGGGCAGCGAGAGATCGGTCAGCTCCCGGCAGAGGTACATCGCGATCTGCCGCGCGGTGACCAGCACCCTGCTGCGGGAGGCGCCGCACAGATCGTCGACCGTGTGCCCGAAGTAGTCGGCGGTCGCGGCCATGATCGCGGTGGCGGTGATCTCCGGGGCCGCGTCCTCGCCGCCGGGGATCAGATCCTTCAGCACGATCTCGGTGAGCCCGAGGTCGACCGGCTGCCGGTTCAGGCTCGCGAAGGCCGTCACTCTGATCAGCGCGCCCTCCAGCTCACGGATGTTGCGGGAGATCCGCGAGGCGATGAACTCCAGTACCTCCGGCGGCGCGTTCAGCTGCTCCTGCACCGCCTTCTTACGGAGGATCGCGATGCGCGTCTCCAGCTCCGGCGGCTGCACATCGGTGATCAGGCCCCACTCGAAGCGGTTGCGGAGCCGGTCCTCCAGGGTGACCAGCTGTTTGGGCGGCCGGTCGGAGGAGAGCACGATCTGTTTGTTGGCGTTGTGGAGCGTATTGAAGGTGTGGAAGAACTCCTCCTGCGTCGACTCCTTGCTCGCCAGGAACTGGATGTCGTCGACCAGCAGGATGTCCATGTCGCGGTAGCGCTTGCGGAACGCGTCCGCCTTGCCGTCGCGGATGGAGTTGATGAACTCGTTGGTGAACTCCTCCGAGCTCACATAGCGCACCCGGGTGCCGGGGTAGAGGCTGCGCGCGTAGTGCCCGATGGCATGCAGCAGGTGGGTCTTGCCGAGCCCGGACTCGCCGTAGATGAACAGCGGGTTGTACGCCTTGGCCGGCGCCTCGGCGACGGCGACCGCCGCGGCGTGCGCGAAGCGGTTGGACGCGCCGATGACGAAGGTGTCGAAGAGGTACTTGGGGTTCAGCCGCGCGGTCGGCTCACCGGGGCCGGACGCGGGCGCGGGCTGAGCGGCGAGCGGGCCGGGGGCGCCGGTCTGCGAGGGCAGCACGGGCGGGCCGCCGCGGGCGCGCTCGAGCGGGTCGGGCAGATCGTGGCGCTGCTCGTACGGCGGGCGCTCGGGGCTCGCCCCGGGGCCGGGGATGCCGCCGTGGCCGTGGCCGTGGCCCGGCCCGGGGCGCTCGGCGCCCGGACCGCGGTAGTCGCCGCGCGGCTGCTCGTACGGCTGCTGGTCATAGCCGGACTGCTGGTCATAGCCGGACGAGGTGCGCCGGGAGGCGTACGGATCGTTCTCGGGGAAGCCGCCGAGCCGGGGCTGCTGCCAGCCGTAGTCGTCACGGCCCCGCGGCCAGGCGCCCGGTTCGGGGCGCGACTGCTGATACCCGGGGTACGCGGGGCGGGCCGACGGAAGATCGTCCGGCGCCTGGCGGCCATAGCCGTCCCGGCCGTCGTAGCTCTCGTAGGACTCGCGCTGCTCGCGCGGGGGCTGCGGGGGGACGATCGGTTCGCCGGCGGACTCGTCCACGGTGATCGCGATGCGGATCGGGCGGCCGCACTCCCGGCTCAGCGTCTCGCTGACGACGGGGGCCAGCCGGCCCTCCAGTACGCCCTTGGCGAATTCATTGGGGACGGCGAGCAGCGCGGTGTCGGCGACCAGTGCGAGGGGCTGGCACCGCTTGATCCAGTGCTCGTCCTTGGCCTCGACGCCTTGTCCGCCGTGCTCGGAGCCCTCTCCCAGCAGCCGCTCGAGCACACGTGGCCACACTGCGGCAAGATCGGCAGGTACGTCAGCCACAGGGCACGCTCTCTCAGCTCGCTGGGTGGGGGACGCCGACAGGTCCCACGAATGCGTGGTTCTCGGGACGGGCGTGAAGGAATCAGAGCCCAGCCACGGTAGTCAGGCCGGGGTACAGGGTTCAAGTCGTTGTCCACAGGGTGTGTACAAATGTGCCATGCGATGTCGCCGGGCGTTCCCTTGCCCCTAGGCTGGGGGTGGATAGCGCGCTGTCAGGGTGTCGGCCACCGGTTTGACCGGATGGCGTAACCGCGCGTACCGTAACCAGGTCGAGTTGTCGATGGCTGCTGCCGCCTGCCTCCGATGGGCAAGATTCACGGGCTGATGATCCGTGGTCGTGAAGCGGTGCACTCGGGCGTATTGCGAGCTACTCGTGGGCGCACGGTGACAGCCAAGCGATAGACCTCCGCCATCCGATTCATTTCTGGAGCCCCCGAGTGAGCAAGCGCACCTTCCAGCCGAACAACCGTCGCCGCGCGAAGACCCACGGCTTCCGGCTGCGGATGCGCACCCGTGCCGGCCGCGCGATCCTCGCGTCCCGCCGTAGCAAGGGTCGCGCCCGCCTGTCGGCCTGAGCAGCCTGACTCAAGGTCCATGACGTGCTGCCTACCGAACATCGGCTGAGGCGGCGCGAGGACTTCGCGGCCGCGGTACGCCGAGGACGCAGGGCCGGGCGCCCGCTCCTTGTCGTGCATCTTCGCACCGGCCTCACCAGCGGTGATACGGACCCGCACGCATCCGGGGAGAGTGCTCCTCCGGCGCGTGCGGGTTTCGTCGTAAGCAAGGCGATCGGCGGTGCCGTCGTCCGCAATCTGGTGAAGCGGAGACTGCGCCATCTGATGCGGGACCGCATCGACCGATTTCCCGCAGGTAGCCTTGTGGTCGTACGGGCGCTGCCCGGCGCGGGTGAGGCGGGTCACGACCAGCTGGCCCGCGATCTCGACACGGCAGTGCAGCGGCTACTGGGAGGGGTGCCGCGATGAAGTACCCGCTGCTGTGGTTGATCAAGCTGTACCAGTGGACCATCAGCCCGATGCTGGGACCGGTCTGCAAGTACTACCCGTCGTGCTCGCACTATGGCTATACGGCCATCAACCGGCACGGCGCGGTGAAAGGAACGGCGCTGACGGCCTGGCGCATCCTGCGCTGCAACCCATGGTCACTCGGTGGCGTCGACCACGTCCCGCCCCGGAAGCGTCCGGTGTGGCACCAGCGGCTGCGGAACCGCCTCGGCGGGCATCCGGCTGTGGAGCCTGCCGCACAGCCCGAGACCCAGCCCAAAGCCCAAGGAGCCTGATTCGTGGACACGATCCTCGGTCCTCTTTATGACGTAGTTTCCTGGATCATCGTCCAGTTCCACTCGTTCTACAGCTTGATCTTCGATCGGGACAGTGGCTGGGCGTGGGGTCTGTCCATCGTTTCGCTGGTGGTGCTGATCCGGATCTGCCTGATCCCGCTCTTCGTGAAGCAGATCAAGTCGACGCGGAACATGCAGGCGCTCCAGCCCAGGATGAAGGCGATCCAGGAGCGCTACAAGAGCGACAAGCAGCGCCAGTCCGAAGAGATGATGAAGCTCTACAAGGAGACGGGTACCAACCCGCTCTCGAGCTGTCTGCCGATCCTCGCGCAGTCGCCGTTCTTCATCTCGCTGTACCAGGTGCTCAACCACATCGCGAACAACAGGACGGTCGGTGTCATCGACCAGTCGCTGCTGGACAGCGCCCGTAACGCCCATATCTTCGGCGCTCCGCTGTCGGTGAAGTTCATGGACTCGGCCTCGAAGGTCGAATCCCTCGGCGCCTCGCTGACCGACGTCCGCATCGTGACGATCACCATGATCGTCCTGATGTCGGCTTCGCAGTTCTTCACCCAGCGCCAGCTGATGACCAAGAACGTCGACCTCACGGTGAAGACGCCGTTCATGCAGCAGCAGAAGATGCTGATGTACGTCTTCCCGATCATGTTCGCCGTCTTCGGCATCAACTTCCCCGTCGGTGTCCTCGTCTACTGGCTGACCACCAACGTCTGGACCATGGGCCAGCAGATGTTCGTCATCCGCCGGAACCCGACCCCGGGCAGCGTGGCCTTCAAGGCCCGCCAGGAGCGGCTGCGGGCCAGCGGCAAGCTGAAGGAGGAGCCGGCCGAGGTCGCCGCGAAGGAGGCGGTCGAGACGGCGCGTGCCAACCGTCAGCAGCCCAAGCGCCAGACCAAGGCGCAGCGCTCCACGACCGGCCACAGCAAGGCCAGCTCGCAGCCGGATCCCTCGGCCTCCATGGAGAAGTCCACCGAGGACGAGTCCGTCGAGAAGCAGGGGCCGGGGCAGAAGAAGGGCGCGCAGGGCGGCAAGCCGGCCGGCGGCGGCTCGGCTTCCGGCTCCTCCCGTGGCTCGAAGTCCGGCCAGCGCAAGGGCCAGCAGCGCCCCAAGCACCCGTCCAAGAAGTAACGAAGGAGTCCATCCGTGACGGAAGGCACCACCCCGGCAGCCGAGGGTGTCGACACCCTGACCCGCCTTGAGCAGGAAGGGGAGATCGCGGCCGACTACCTCGAGGGGCTGCTGGACATCGCGGACCTCGACGGCGACATCGACATGGACGTCGAGGCCGATCGCGCAGCGGTGTCGATCATCAGCGACTCGACCAGCCGTGATCTGCAGAAGCTGGTCGGCCGCGATGGCGAGGTGCTGGAGGCCCTTCAGGAGCTGACCCGCCTCGCGGTGCACCGGGAGACCGGTGACCGCAGCCGGCTGATGCTCGACATCGCCGGATACCGGGCCCGTAAGCGTGCCGAGCTGACCGAGCTGGGCACCAAGGCGGCCGAGGAGGCGAAGGGCACCGGTCAGCCGGTGAAGCTCAAGGCGATGACGCCCTTCGAGCGGAAGGTGGTGCACGACGCCGTGGCCGCCGCCGGGCTGCGCAGCGAGTCCGAGGGCGAGGAGCCCCAGCGCTGCGTGGTCGTGCTTCCGGTCTGAAGCGGTTCCGCCTCGTGATCCACACGGCCCCGTCTGTACGCAGACGGGGCCGAATCTTGTCAGCCTTACATCATCGTTCAGCAGAGTGTTCGGTACGGAAGGACGGTCCCCGTGACGGAAGCAGCGGAGCTCCCCCCGGCGCCCCCCGAGGCAAGGGACGTATTCGGTGACCGTTTCCCGGAGGCCGTCCGCTATGGCGAGCTGCTGGCGGATGTGGGGGTGACCCGTGGGCTGATCGGCCCGCGTGAGGTGCCGCGGCTGTGGGAGCGGCATCTGCTGAACTGCGCCGTGCTCTCCGAAGTGGTGCCCGAGGGGGTCACCGTCTGCGATGTGGGCTCGGGGGCCGGGCTCCCGGGTATCCCGCTCGCCCTGACCCGTCCCGATCTCCGGATCACCCTGCTGGAGCCCCTGCTGCGCCGGACGAACTTTCTGCGGGAAGTGGTGGAGCTGCTGGGGTTGGAGCATGTGACGGTGGTGCGCGGCCGCGCCGAGGAGGTCCTCGGGAAGCTGACCCCGATGCATGTGGTGACGGCACGGGCGGTGGCCCCGCTGGACCGGCTGGCCGGCTGGGGGGTTCCGCTGCTGCGCCCGTACGGCGAGATGCTGCTGCTGAAGGGCGACACCGCCGAGGAGGAGCTGAAGCAGGCTCGGGCCGCGCTGGGCAAGCTGGGCGTGGTGGGGACCTCGGTGCTGCATGTCGGTGAGGGAGTGGTGGACCCGCCGTCCACGGTGGTGCGGGTCGAGGTCGGGGAGAGCCCCGGGGGTGTGCGCTTCGCGGCGAAGCGGGCCAAGGCGGCTCGCCGGTCGCCACGCCGTCGGCCCTGAATCAGGGATATTGCTCCATACAAGCTGGCAAAACTACACATACCGGAGTGTCGCGACCCATCGACGAGTCCTCCCGTGCATCGTGTTTCACGTGAAACGTCGCTCCCTGCTGCATGGAATCATCAGTCGCGGTCGTGCGGCGGCCTTGCCCCGCGACCGCCGACCCCGTAGGAACGTGGATTCATCCACAGGAGAACGGGCCTCGCTGGTTCACGACCCCAAAAGCATGACAGGCTCTGCTTATTGCGAGCCTGATGTCGAGGAGAGTGAATCCTTGCGGTCCGACGCCAACATCGCGGGGCCGATGACCGATCCGGTCCCCGGCCCCCGTACTGAATCGCCGGGGGAGGATGTTTCACGTGAAACGCCGCCTCCGATGGACGACACCCCTATCGGCCGTGCCGCTCAGCTGGCGGTCGAAGCCCTGGGCCGCGCCGGTGAGGGGTTGCCCAGGCCGGAGCAGACCCGGGTGATGGTGGTCGCCAACCAGAAGGGCGGGGTCGGGAAGACCACGACCACGGTCAATCTGGCCGCCTCGCTCGCCCTGCACGGTGGTCGCGTACTGGTCATCGATCTCGACCCACAGGGCAATGCCTCGACGGCGCTGGGGATCGACCACCATGCCGAGGTGCCATCGATCTATGACGTGCTGGTCGACAGCAAGCCGTTGTCCGATGTGGTGCAGCCGGTCCCGGATGTGGAGGGCCTCTTCTGCGCCCCGGCCACGATCGATCTGGCCGGTGCCGAGATCGAGTTGGTCTCCCTGGTAGCCAGGGAGAGCCGGCTTGAGCGGGCCATCGAGGCGTATGAGCAGCCACTGGACTACATCCTGATCGACTGCCCGCCCTCGCTGGGCCTGCTGACGGTCAATGCGCTGGTGGCCGGCGCGGAAGTGCTGATCCCGATCCAGTGCGAGTACTACGCACTGGAGGGGCTGGGGCAGCTGCTGCGGAATGTGGATCTGGTGCGGGGCCATCTCAACCCCAAGCTCCATGTCTCGACGATCCTCCTCACCATGTACGACGGTCGCACCCGGCTGGCCTCACAGGTCGCCGACGAGGTGCGGAGCCACTTCGGCGGTGAGGTGCTCCGAACGAGCATTCCCCGATCGGTGCGCATCTCCGAGGCCCCCAGTTATGGGCAGACCGTCCTCACCTATGACCCGGGGTCGAGTGGGGCGCTCTCCTATCTGGAGGCGGCCCGCGAGATCGCCCTCAGAGGTGTCGGCGTGCACTACGAAGCCCAGCACGCCCATGCCTTGCCCGAGCTCAGCCAGCACGACCAGCACAGCAGCATGCAGGAGGGGATTCAGTGAGTGAGCGACGCAGAGGACTGGGCCGTGGGCTCGGTGCCCTGATCCCTCCCGCGCCGAAGGGGGCGGACAACGCCGCGTCCTCGGCGGGGGCGGGCACGGTCACGACGACCGGGGCTACCACCTCACCGACCGCGGTCCCGGTGCTCACCCAGGAGCGCGGAGTGGCGGCGGCCAAGGTGGCCGGACTGGCCACGCACACCGTTCCACAGGAAACCGAGCCCGCACCGCGGGAGCAGGAGCCCGAGGCCGCCGCCCCGGTGGCGATGCCGGAGGAGGTGGCCGGGGCTCACTTCGCCGAGCTGCCGCTGGACTTCATCACCCCCAACCCGCGGCAGCCCCGTGAGGTCTTCGACGAGGACGCGCTGGCCGAACTGGTCACCTCCATCCAGGAGGTCGGTCTCCTCCAGCCCGTCGTCGTACGGCAGTTGGCGCCGGAGCGCTATGAGCTCATCATGGGCGAGCGCCGCTGGCGGGCCTGTCGTGAGGCCGGGCTGGAGAGGATCCCCGCGATCGTCCGGGCCACCGATGACGAGAAGCTCCTTCTCGACGCGCTGCTGGAGAACCTCCACCGGGCCCAGCTGAATCCGCTGGAAGAGGCGGCGGCGTACGACCAGCTGCTGAAGGACTTCAGCTGCACGCATGACGAACTGGCCGACCGCATCGGGCGCTCGCGCCCACAGGTCTCCAATACGCTGCGGCTGCTGAAGCTCTCCCCGTCCGTCCAGCGCAGGGTGGCCGCCGGGGTTCTCTCCGCGGGCCATGCCCGGGCGCTGCTCTCCGTGGACGACCCGGAGGAGCAGGACCGGCTGGCCCATCGCATCGTCGCCGAAGGGCTCTCGGTGCGTGCGGTCGAGGAGATCGTCACCCTGATGGGGTCGCGCTCCGGCGGTACGACCAAGCCCAAGAGTCCGAGGGCGGGTGCGAGGGTGTCCCCCGCGCTCACGGATCTGGCCTCACGTCTCTCCGATCGGTTCGAGACGCGGGTGAAGGTCGACCTCGGTCAGAAGAAGGGAAAGATCGTCGTCGAGTTCGCCTCGATAGAGGATCTCGAGCGGATCCTCGGCTCGCTGGCCCCCGGCGAGGGGCCGGTGCTGGAGCAGCCGCTCTCCTCCGAGGGCGGGGCGGCGGACGAGGACGAGTGAGGCGCTGCCCGTGCGGTTCATGCCGTACGGAAGGGCAGCGC
>NZ_JBHYVB010000111.1:2595-19068 GCF_042750115.1 Streptomyces sp. NPDC059455 | reverse complement strand
GCGCGCGCCGGCGCCCGCGCTCGCCTCCCGGCGGGGCCGGGCCGGGGCGGGCGGGGGGGGGCGCAGGCCGCCGCCCCCCCCCCCCCCCCCCCGCTGTTTGCCCAAGGGCGGTATCGGTGCAATCTCGGCACGGATACGATGCGGTCAGGTAGGGCGGATCCATGTGGAGGCGCCGCATGTGGAGGGCAGGGCCATGCGATCGGTGAGCCGCACCGGACTGTTGGCCACAGGATTGGGCCTGGGAGCTGTCGGCGGTTTCGTCGGCAGTCTGCTCAGGGAGCGTAGTGCGCTGTCAGCCGCCCGTGGCGCGGCTGGCCACGGAAGTGAAGGACTGGCTTCATGGGGCGTCGGCTCGTACCGCTCACGCTGGACAACCTCCCGGACATCCCCAAGCGCTGCCGCGCCTGTGTCTTCTGGGAGCTCGATCCGGTCAGCGGCGAAGCAGCCGTAAGGGCTGGCCGGCCGGAGCTGGAGAAAGAGGCATGGATCTCCGCCGTGCTGCTGGAGTGGGGATCCTGCGGCCGGGTGGTCTATGTCGATGAGGTCCCGGTGGGCTTTGTGCTGTACGCGCCTCCGGCGTATGTGCCGCGCTCCACGGCCTTCCCGACCAGTCCGGTCGCGGCGGATGCCGTGCAGCTGATGACGGCGTGGCTGATGCCCGGATACCAGGGACAGGGGCTGGGCCGGGTGATGGTGCAGACCGTCGCCAAGGATCTGATCCGCCGGGGCTTCAAGGCGGTGGAGGCGTTCGGGGACGCCACCTGGAAGGAACCGGCGTGTGTGCTGCCCGCCGATCATCTGCTGGCCGTGGGCTTCAAGACCGTACGGCCGCATCCGCGCTACCCCCGGCTGAGGCTGGAGCTGAGGACGACGATCTCCTGGAAGGAGGATGTCGAGCTGGCGCTGGACCGGCTGCTCGGCGCCGTCCAGAAGGAGCCGGCGCTTCGGCCGCTGTAGCGGGTTCCACGTGAAACACGAAGGGGCTGCCCCGATGGGCAGCCCCTTCGTGTATGAGGGCGACGCGTGGTGTGCTCAGCCGATGAAGTCGGCCAGGTCGCGCTCGATGGCGGCCTTGGGCTTGGCGCCGACGATGGTCTTGGCGACCTCGCCGCCCTGGTAGACGTTGAGCGTCGGGATGGACATCACGCCGTACTTGGCGGCCGTCGCCGGGTTCTCGTCGATGTTGAGCTTGGCGATGACGATCTTGTCGGGGTGCTCGGCCGCGATGGCCTCCAGGGAGGGGGCGATCTGGCGGCACGGACCGCACCAGGCGGCCCAGAAGTCGACGAGTACCGGCTTGTCGCTCTTGAGGACCTTCTCCTCGAAGTCGGCGTCCGTCACGGTGACCGTGGCACCGGCCATGGCAATCTCCTTAGTGAGTTGGTGCAGAGGTGGGAATCGGAGTCAGACGGTGGCGTCGCCCTGGCCCAGCGAGGCGAGGTACCGCTCGGCGTCCAGTGCCGCCGAGCAACCGGTGCCGGCCGCGGTGATCGCCTGACGGTAGGTGTGGTCCACGACATCGCCGGCGGCGAAGACACCGGACAGGTTGGTCCGGGTGGTGGGCGCCTCCACCTTCAGATACCCGTCGTCGTCCAGGCCCAGCTGGCCCTTGAACAGCTCGGTGCGCGGGTCGTGACCGATCGCGATGAACAGTCCGGTGACCGGCAGCTCGGAGGTCTCGTCCTTCTTGACGTCGCGGATCGTGAGACCGGAGAGCTTGCCGTCGCCGTGGATCTCCTCGACCACGCTGTCCCAGATGAACGAGATCTTCGGGTCGGCGAAGGCCCGCTCCTGCATCGCCTTGCTGGCGCGCAGGCTGTCCCGGCGGTGGACCACCGTGACCGACTTGGCGAACCGCGACAGGAAGGTCGCCTCCTCCAGGGCCGTGTCGCCGCCGCCGATGACGGCGATGTCCTGGTCCTTGAAGAAGAACCCGTCACAGGTGGCACACCAGGAGACACCGCGGCCGGACAGCTCGTCCTCGCGCGGCAGCCCCAGCTTGCGGTGCTGAGAGCCGGTGGTCACGATGACGGTCTTGGCCCGGTGGACCGTACCGGCGGAGTCGGTGACGGTCTTGATCTGCTCACTGAGGTCGACCGCGGTCACATCGTCCGGAACGAGCTCGGCGCCGAAGCGCTCGGCCTGGGCCCGCATGTTGTCCATCAGGTCGGGGCCCATGATCCCGTCCCGGAAGCCCGGGAAGTTCTCCACATCGGTGGTGTTCATCAGGGCGCCACCCGCGGTCACGGAGCCTTCGAAGACCAGCGGCTTCAGGGAAGCACGGGCGGTGTAGAGCGCGGCCGTATAGCCCGCGGGCCCGGAACCGATGATGATCACGTTGCGGACGTCGCTCACGGATGTCTTCCTTGTCTCTGCCGACTGCCGGACTGCTGACTGGGCGGGCGGCTCCGGGTCCCCCGGAATTCCGCTGCCATCCCACCCAACGGATCCTACGGGTCAGGCATTCCCGAGCGCTGTCAGGCAGGGCTCCGGTGTGCGGTGTGCCTCAGCGCCGCGGGTAGGTCCGGGTGACCAGGAGCTCCCCGGGAGTCGTCGGGGAGGCGGAGACGCAGGACGCGTCGATCACGAAGGCATCGACGCGTGAGCTGTCGGAGGGGTGCGGGAGGACGACGATATAGGCGCTCTGGCCGTCGTAGGTGTCCTGCTGCGCCGCGAGGGCCGGCTCCTTGCGGCCGGTGCCGCTCTGTACGCAGGAGGGCACCTCAGGGTCGTCGTCGGCGCGCAGCGGCACATCGGGCGAGTTGCCCTGCCCGGTGACGCCGTTCGACGCGGTGGACTTCCGGTCGGCGAGCAGTTCGTGCACGCGGTCCTTCAGCGTGCCCGAGGAGAGGGTGGAGTTCCCGGTGGAGCTCTGGCTGGCGTGCGCCTGGGGGTCGCTGTCGCCGTGATCGCCGGAGGAGCCGCTCTGGAGGAAGAAGGATCCGATGCCGATCACCGCGGCGGCGCATGCGCCGCCGAGGACGGCCTTGCGCCAGCGGCGGGAGCGGCCGGGGCGGGTGCCGGGTCCGGTGGTTCCCCGTCCAGGTCCGGTGGCCCCACGCGGGCGCCCGGCGGGCCGGTCCGTCGTGATGGACGGCTTGACTGTGGGCTCCACGGTGTCTGAGTCGGGGTCGCTGGAGGCGTCATCGGCCGTTTCACGTGAAACAGGCGTGGGCGCGGCGTCCGGATCCGGGGTTTCACGTGAAACATCGGCCACGCGCTCGGGGGCGGTCGCGTCGAGAAGCGCTTCGGCGGCCAGCGCC
The DNA here is from genome assembly GCF_042750115.1 of Streptomyces sp. NPDC059455. Lineage (NCBI taxonomy): Bacteria > Bacillati > Actinomycetota > Actinomycetes > Kitasatosporales > Streptomycetaceae > Streptomyces > Streptomyces sp. NPDC059455. The sequence continues at coordinate 15,805 of NZ_JBHYVB010000111.1, read as the reverse complement.
GCGTCGATGCGGCCCGCGACATCGGCGGGCATCCGTACCGGCCCCGGGAGGGTTCCCAGCAGGGAGCGGATCTCGTCCAGGGACTCCCATACGTCCGCACATAGCACGCAACTCGAGAGGTGAGTGCGCACATCGACGGCGCGGGACGGAGAGAGCAGACCCTCGGTGAGTGCGGAGATCTCCGCGACTTCAGGGTGCTCTTCCGTGTCCGTCGAGGATGTCACGCTCGCCCACCTCCGCCCTTCACGGCATCTGTGTCGTTCGGTCCTGCCGTCGGTGGGACGGACGTCCCCTGCGTCCGGTTCCTTCCCATGCTCGAGGGTGAGCTACCCCTCCCACTGGGGTGGAGATGTGAGAGGAGGGGCAGCAGTCGTGCGCGGCCCCGGGCGCAGCGGCTCTTCACGGTGCCGGTGGGTACGTCCAGGACCTTCGCCGCCTCCGCGACGGGGTAGCCCTGCATATCGACCAGCACCAGGGCCGCGCGCTGTTCGGGAGGGAGGGTGCGCAGCGCCTGGAGGAGTTCGCGGTGGAGATCACGCCGTTCGGCGGGGGCGGCTGCCGACTCATGGGGTTCCAGGAGTTGCTCGAGCCGCTCGGTGTCGTCGACGGGGGAGGTGCGACGGGAGGCGGCCTTGCGGGCCCGGTCCAGACAGGCGTTGACCGTGATGCGGTGCAGCCAGGTGGTCACGGCCGACTGGCCCCGGAAGGTGTGGGCGGCGCGGTAGGCGGAGACGAGCGCGTCCTGGACGGCGTCGGCCGCTTCCTCACGGTCGCCGAGGGTGCGCAGCGCCACCGCCCAGAGTCTGTCGCGGTGGCGCCGCACTATTTCGCTGAAGGCGTCCGGGTCGCCGTCGACGTGCCGGGCGAGGAGCTCGCCGTCGCTCGCTCCGCCGATGGTGGCGTCGTTCAACGTTGAGCCCCTCCCCTCTCGGCCGACCGTAGAGGGTCAGCCCTTGACCTTGATCTCCGAGATGCCGCCACGGTAGCGATCGGGGGTGCTGGTCGGAAGCTCCGTGATGTGGACCAGGACGTATCGCGTCCGTACCGGCTCGTCGAGAACGGTGGACAGCTTCTTCCCGACGCTCTTCAGATCGGTGAGGTGCTTGGAGAAGGCGCTGAGTGAGGTGGGGTCGGATGCCGAGGGGTCGGCGGCGAGGACTTCCACCTTCTGGCCGGCGCTGTAGAAGTCGATGTCGAGGCTCGAGACGCTTTTGGCGCTGCCGAGGTCGACGATGATGCCGCTGCCCTGCTTGCGCCCGGGCAGGTTACCGAAGTTCGGGTAGTTGTAGAACTCCTTGGTCACCCAGGCGGTGTCCGTATCGCCGTCGACGGCGCCATTGACCTTGTCCGGGGCGAAGGGCGCGTCCAGCGGCGAGAACTCCGTGGCGCTCTCGATGCTGAGCGGCTTGCCCACGGGCTTCAGGCCATTGCCGTCGTCCTTCTCACCGGTGGACTTGCCCGGGCTGGACTTGTTCTCCTCCTTGAGGAGGGTGTCCGCGAGCTGCCAGCTGCCGAGGCCGAGAGCGGCGATCAGAAGGGCCGAGACGGTCCACTTGAGGGCCTTGCCCGTGCGGCTCTGCAGCGGCGGCGGAGGCGGTACGGGAGCGGCCGGACGGGCCGTGTGAGGGGTGCCGCCGCGGTTCGGCTGCTGGCCGTACACACCCTGTTGGTACGTCGTGCGCTGGTACGCCTGGGACGGGGTGAAGGCGGGCTCCGGCGGCCGGATGCGCGGCATCGCCGCGACGGCCTTGGCCAGCTCCTCGGGGGTGGTGCAGGGCTGGTCCTGACGGGAGGCGGTGGCCCCGTCGTTGACGAGCGCGCGCATCGCGAGCTCGGACAGACCGCGGTGCACTCCGGCACGGACCTGGTCGGGGGCGATCAGGCCCACGCCCTTGGGCAGCCCGGAGAGGCCGTAGGCGTCGGCCTCGTACGGCCAGCGCTGAGTGAGCGCCGCGTACAGCAGCGCGCCGATCGCCTCGGTGTCGGTGCGCTGGGGATGGTCGACGCTGATACCACGCAGGGCGGCCATGACGGCCAGTCCGCGGATGCGGTACTGACCGGACTCGGTGCGCAGCACGGAGCCGGGGTTCAGCCGCAGATGGGCCAAGCCCTCGCGGTGGGCGGCGGCCATGGCCTGGGAGACCTGGCTGACCAGTTGGTACGCGTCGTGCGGCTCGAGCGGCCCGGCGGCCAGCACGGCGGTGAGCTCGGTGGCGTCGGGAAGCCACTCATGGACGACATAGACAAGATCGTTCTCCTCGACGGCGTCGAGGACCTGGACGAAGCGGGGATCGCCCAGCAGAGCCGCGGAACGGGCGGCGGCCAGCACCGACCTGGCGCGCGGATGGTCCGCGGGCACGATGTGCACCCCGACGGCACGCCGCAGTTTCTCGTCCACAGCACGCCAACTGCTGAATCCGTCCAGACGGGTGACGCACTCCTCCAGACGGTAGCGTCTGGCCAGCTTGTGACCGCTGTGCAGTTCGAGGGGGTTCGCTTCGGCCGCGGCGCCCGTATCGTCGGTGACCGCGGCCTCTGTCCCCTCGCCGACCTTCTGTTTCGTCCCCGCCCCGTCGGCCGTGGCCTTACCCGCCTCGGCGGTCAGCGGCTCCTCTCCACCGCTGTCGGCCACGTCGACGGCAGCCGTGCTCCGTTCCGCCACCGTCGTTCCTGCCTCCCCATCCGTTGCGCCTACTCCGAGCCAAGACAATTGTGCCCACAGTCCGCCGCTATGCACGACACACGGTGGCGGACGATGGTTGTGCTCAATGATCAGCGTCCGAGTCGTCCGCGCACCATACCGACCATGGCCGTCAGCTCATCAACGCGCATCCGTTTCGCAGCAATGTAGAAGACCGCGATAAGAACGAGACCGCCGCCCAGCAAAGCCGCTACGGAGCCGACGACGCCCATTCCGAGGGTCTGCATGATGGTGTAGGCCGAGCCACCGCCCAGGAGGGCGGCGGGGACGCTGGCGCCGACGAGGCGGGTGTAGGTGCGCACGACGCGGGGGCCGTCCAGATCGCCGCCCAGCCGGTTGCGCAGCCGCTTCCAGGCCACACCCACGCCGATGGCGTAGGCCAGGCCGTAGGCGGCCGCCATACCGGCGACGGCCCAGCGGGCGGGGAGCAGGAGATAGGCGAGCCCGGATCCGGCGGCGTTGACGGCGGCGATGATCACCGTGTTGTAGAAGGGGGTGCGGGTGTCCTCGTAGGCGTAGAAGCCGCGGAGGACGACGTACTGCACGGAGAAGGGGATCAGACCCAGGCTGAACGCCATGAGGATGTAGCCCATGGAGACGGCCGCGTCGGTGCCGGAGGCGCCGAACAGCAGCGTGCACATGGGGATGCCCAGGGCGATGAAGCCGAAGGCGAGCGGGACGATGGCGACCGCGGAGGTGCGCAGGCCCTGCGAGATGTCGTCGCGGACCGCTCCGGCGTCCCCGTCGTGGGCCGCCCGGGAGATCCGGGGCAGCAGCGAGGCCATGACGGAGACGGTGATGATCGCCTGCGGCATGCCCCAGATGAGCTGGGCGCTGGAGTAGCCGACGAAGCTCATGCCCGGCGCGTTCTGGTTCTCGGCCTCGGCTCCGGCCGCGGTGGACAGCTGGGTCACGACCAGCACGCCCGCCTGGTTGGCGAGGACGAACAGGACCGTCCACTTGGCCAGTTTGGCGGCCTTGCCGAGGCCGTGGCCGCGCCAGTCGAAGCGCGGCCGGAAGCGGAAGCCGGTGGCACGCAGGTAGGGGAACATCGCCAGGGACTGGACCACGAGCCCCAGCAGGGTGCCCATGCCCAGCAGCCGGATGCCCTCGGCGGTGATGGTCGTGGTGTCCATCTTGGAGCTGCCGGCGGTGCCGAACACCCAGATGAACAGGCCGAAGGTGAAGATTATGACGATGTTGTTCAGGACGGGAGTCCACATCATCGCCCCGAACCGGCCCCGGGCGTTGAGGATTTGGCCGACCACCACGTGAATGCCCATGAAGAAGATGGTGGGAAGGCAGTAGCGGGCGAAGGTGACCGCGACCTCGTTGTCGGCGGGGTTGTTCGCGATGGTCGGCGACATCGCGCGGATCAGCACCGGCGCGGCGAGCACGGTCACCGCGACCAGGAGGCCGAGCACCACCATCACCAGGGTGAGCAGCCGGTTGGCGAAAGCCTCGCCGCCGTCGTCGTCCTCCTTCATCGCGCGCACGAGCTGCGGGACGAAGACGGAGTTCAGACCGCCGCCGATGGTGAGGATGTAGACCATCGTCGGCAGGGTGTAGGCGAGGGCGTAGGTGGAGCCGAGGGTGGCCGCGCCCAGGCCCGCGAGGACCACCATCTGCCGGACGAAGCCGGTGAGCCGGGAGACCAGGGTGCCCGCGGCCATCAGCGCGCTGGACTGGAGCACGCTGGACGCGCGGCCCTTGCCCGCTGAGGGCTTCTGCGGCTCGGGTTCGGTCGCGGGGGCGGTCACCACCGGGGCGGCCACCGTGGGGGCGGCGGCCGCCGCGCCGGCGGACTCCGATCTGGGCGGTCCGGGGAACGGCGCCTGCCCCTGACCGGGCGCCTGGCCCTGCGGGTAGTTCTCCGGGCCCTGTGGATAGCCCTGGCCCTGGCCGGGCCGGGGCTCATAGGGCTGCTGCTGATCGCGATAGAGGTGCGCGAAGGCGTCCCGCTGCGGCTGCTCCCCCGCCCTGTAACCGTCGCCGCCCCCCGGATAGCCCTGGCCCGTCTGATCGGCGGTGTACGGCTGCTGTGCGGCGCCCTGCTGGCCGGCGGCGGCCTCGGGGGACCAGGCGCGCGGGTCGGGGCCCTGTGGTGTGGGGGGCTGCTGGTAGTACTGCTGCTGGTAGCCGTCCTGCTGCGGTGCGTGGGCGGAGTGCCGGTCGTACAGGGGGTCCGTCAGCGGATCGTGGGCGTACCGATCCTGCGTCGGATACGGGTAGGGCGTGAAGCTGCCCGTCGAGTACGAGTCGTCCAGATACGGATCCGGTGCGTAGTACTGCTGGCCGTACGACTGACGCGGATCGGCCGGGGGCGCCTGGGGGGCGTCGCCCAGATACGGATCCCGCTGGTGCGGTTCCTGTCCGTAAGGGTCGTGGGGGCCGTGAGGGGACGGCTGTGGCGGCGGTGGCACTCGGCCATCACCGTCATACGGCGCGTTCATCGCTACCCCACCTCATCGTCCACTGCGGCCCACCGGCCCCGGCATTGCTCAATGGTCCACTTTCTCACCCGAGCCGGACGGGCCAGCGCTTTGCGATCCGGTGTCCGGTGCCGGGTCACTCGGCTGCTCGGGCACGAGAGCGTGTGCGGGGTCACACCGGTCGGTCTCCGGGGCCTCGCTGTCGTCCTCATCCTGCCCGTGCGCCTCCTCGGCGTCTTCCCCGTCCCCGCCGTCCTCACCGCTCCTGGCGGCCGCGCGCTTGCGCTGGACATAGATCCGGACACCGGCGAGGACCAGCAGCAGCACACCGCCGGCGATCACGAGAATCACGGTCGACGTGATTTCGGTGACATTCACCTCGAACATCATCTCTTTGCCGTACGGCTGGCCGTCCGGGGTGTAGAGCTGCGCCGAGACCCACACCGGGCCGTTCGCGTTGGCCGTGGTCCCGAACTTCACGGACTGGCTGTGGCCGCCCTCCACATTGACGAGCTGAGGGTCGCTGACCGCCAGCCGGTTGCCCTGCTGGGAGCGCAGGACGAGCCGCAGCTCGACGCTCTGCACCAGGTTGTTCTGGACGGTCACCGGGACGGTCGCGCTGCGCCCGGAGAGGGTCATGTCCGTCTTCGGGACCAGGCGCACCTTCCTGGTAAGCCCGGAGAGATAGGTCTGCACGTCGTGCCGGAAGCCGGTCGCGTTCTGCGCCTCGCTGCGCCACGAGGTCGACATCTCGCGCCTGATCGCGTTCCCGAAGGGGGTGACCACCCGGTATTTGGCGGTCAGGATCGGCTCGAAATTGTCCAGGGTCTTCTGGGTCTCCTGGATCCGGTCGAACGCCTCGGTGGGCAGTTCCCGCGCGCGCAGCGACCGGGGGTAGGAGCGGGTGCTCGGCACCCGCTGGGTGGCGCTCGGGTCGGGCTTGGCCTTCGCGGCCTGCCCCAGGCTCAGCGGCTGCGTCCACTGCCCGGAGAGGCCCTCCATGGCCGCCGCCATGGCCTGCGCCTGACTCGTGGTGGGCGTCCGCTGGGGGGCGACCACGATGTTGCGCTGCCTGTCCGGCGCCTGCAGGTTGATCATCTGGCTCTGGGCCAGGAACCGCTGGATGGCGAGGGTGGAGTTCTCCGCCTTGGACATGTCGCCGGTGAAGGCCGTCGACAGCCGTGCGTCGGCGACCACCGCCGTATTGCCGCCGCCGATCTGGCGGGCCGCGGTGGGGGTGTAGGAGAGTCCGCCGGTCTCGCGCAGGCTGTCGCTGCGGGCGATCACGTTGTGGGCGCCCGCGGAGGTGGCGACGTCCACGATCGAGGAGTCGACCGCGCCCTCGACGGGCCAGGCGAAGTCCGTGCGCGGCCGCACTCCGAGGATGGTCTCCACGGTCGTCGAGGCGAGCTCGGTGGCGCCCTGGAGGTGGCTGAGGGCGCCGGTGACGTTCTTACCGCGGTGGGCGAGCGAGGCGAGGTCGGGGTCGGCGAACGGCAGCGCGACGACCTGCTTGCCGTCCACGGCCTTCTGGAGGGAGTCCAGCCACTGCTTGGCGACGGTCTGGCCGCGGCCCGCCCTGGTGCCGTTGCCCGAGGGGTTCTGGACCTCGTACTTCTTGGTCATCGCGTCGACCGTGGCGAGCAGGTCGGGGTCGATCACCCAGGTGATGGGGAGATTCTTCCCCAGGGCGACCATCTGCTGCAGCCGGCCGCCCGGGGCCAGCTCCTTGGCCAGGCGGTCGTCCCGGAAGATCGGGGTGCGGTCCTCGTCGTTGTCCGTGCGGGCGGTCACATGGGTGGCGGAGATCAGCGGCCACAGATAGGTGAGCTGGGACTTCTTCTGGGACGGGCCCGACTGCCAGGGCAGAAAGGTCCGCTCGATGCCCAGCACCTGCGGCCAGGGCTGAGCGGAGGTGCCGCCGGTGAGCGAGACGCCGAGCTGATAGACCCCGTTCTCCCCCAGGTGCAGCTGATCCACCGGTATGGAGAGGGAGAAGTCACGGCTGGAGCCGGCCGCCAGCTTGCCGATCTTCTTGGCGTATTTGCCGTCGATCTCGGTGCCGTCGAGCCCCTCCGTATAGCCGGTGCGGTGGGCCGTGGTGTCGATCGCGCTGCGGCCGCTCATGGTCGGGCCGACGCGGAGGCCCACCCGCGCCCCCGAGACCGTGCCCTTGGTGTCGTTGGTGACGGTGCCACTGACGGTGAGGGTGTCGCTCTTCTCCGGCGCGGTGGGGGTCAGTGAGGTGATGGAGACATCCACCGATCGCGAGCCCGTGGCCTTGCTCTCGGCGTGGGCGGCGGGTGCCGCCGGAATCTGTGTCAGGCCCGCGAGCATCGGCGCCGCGGCCAGCAGGGCCGCCGTGCGCCGCAACCATCGCCGGGCACGAGCGGAAGTTGTCCCCCGGAGGTCTGCCGCATCGGCCACGCGCTCGCCCGTCCCTTGTCGTCAGTAGGTCGTCAGTGGTCGTCGCAATGTGCGTCCACGAAATGGTAACGATGCCCGCTGTGACGAAGTGCTGTGGACGGCTCCACAAGATCGTTACGCAGTGGTGGCCGCATCGGGGGTGGAGTCTCGGGGGCGCACGGCCACGTACCCTGTTCTGTTGTGCCGAACGCCAACAATGACAGCCGATCCCCGCAGTCGACCAACGAGCTCAGCCAGGTGCAGCGCCGCGCCGTGGGCGAACTCCTGCGGGTCTCTCCCGTTGCCGACGATCTTGCCCGTCGTTTCCAGCAGGCCGGTTTCCGCCTGGCCCTGGTCGGCGGCTCGGTACGGGACGCGCTGCTCGGCCGGCTCGGTAACGATCTGGATTTCACGACGGACGCGCGGCCGGACGAGGTACTGAAGATCGTACGGCCCTGGGCGGACGCGGTCTGGGACGTTGGCATCGCCTTCGGTACGGTCGGCTGCAGAAAGGGCATGTCCCCAGGAAACGGGGTGGATCAGAGCTTCCAGATCGAAATCACGACTTATCGGTCAGAAGCCTATGACCGGACATCTCGGAAGCCCGAGGTGTCCTACGGCGACTCCATCGAGGAGGACCTGGTCCGTCGGGACTTCACGGTCAACGCGATGGCGGTGGCGCTTCCACAGAAGGAGTTCATCGACCCGCACCACGGACTGGAGGACCTCGCCGCCCGGGTGCTGCGCACTCCGGGGACGCCCGAGGAGTCCTTCTCGGACGACCCGCTGCGGATGATGCGTGCCGCGCGCTTCGCCGCGCAACTGGACTTCGAGGTGGCTCCCGAGGTGATCGCCGCGATGACGGCGATGGCCGAGCGCATCGACATCGTCTCGGCGGAGCGGGTGCGTGATGAGCTCAACAAGCTCATCCTGGCCGATCATCCCCGCAAGGGGCTGCGGCTGCTGGTGGAGACCGGGCTCGCCGACCGCGTTCTGCCGGAGCTTCCGGCGCTGCGCCTGGAGCGCGATGAGCACCACCGCCACAAGGATGTCTACGAGCACTCGCTGACGGTGCTGGACCAGGCCATCGACCTGGAGACCGAGGGCCCCGATCTGACGCTGCGGCTGGCCGCGCTGCTGCATGACATCGGCAAGCCCAAGACGCGCCGCTTCGAGAAGGACGGCCGGGTCTCCTTCCACCACCACGAGGTGGTGGGGGCCAAGATCACCAGGTACCGGATGACGAGGCTCAAGTACTCCAACGAGCTGATCAAGGATGTCTCCCACCTGGTCGAGCTGCATCTGCGCTTCCATGGCTATGGCACGGGGGAATGGACCGACTCCGCGGTCCGCCGCTATGTCCGTGACGCCGGGCCGCTGCTTGACCGGCTGCACAAGCTGACCCGCTCGGACTGCACCACACGCAACCGGCGGAAGGCGGTGGCGCTCTCGCGTGCGTACGACGGCCTCGAGGAGCGGATCGCCCGGCTGCAGGAGCAGGAAGAACTGGATGCGATCCGCCCGGATCTGGATGGCAACGAGATCATGAAGATCCTCGGCATCCCTCCGGGGCCGCAGGTCGGCAAGGCGTACAAGCATCTGCTGGAGCTGCGGCTGGAGCACGGCCCGATGGAGAGGGACGCCGCGATCTCCGCGCTTCAGGAGTGGTGGGAAGCTCAGTCGGAGGACTGAGCCCCCTCACGTTTCACGTGAAACATCGACCCGCTTGGCGCTCTGCCGGTCATGTTTCACGTGAAACCTCACCAGCAGCGCGGTGGCCGCGTAGAGCAGCGCCACACAGATCAGCAGTGCGGTCGATCTGCCGTCCGGTGGCAGTATCACCGCGGCGACCGCCGCGGCTCCCACGAAGGCGACATTGAACAGCACGTCGTAGAGGGAGAAGATCCGCCCGCGGAAGTCATCGGCGATGGCGGACTGCACCACGGTGTCGGTGGCGATCTTCGCGCCCTGGGTGACCAGCCCGAGGACGAACGCGGCGACCAGCGTGGGAGCGGGCTCGAAGGACAGTCCGAGTCCCGGCTCCAGGAGGGCCGCGCTCCCCGCGCACACCATCACCCAGGAGAGCCGGCCGTCCGGCTGGGAGGTCGAACGGGCCCCGAGCCGGGCCACCGCCCATGGTGTGATCACGGCCGCCGCGAAGAAGCCCGCGCCCGAGACACCGACGGCCAGCCCCAGGAGCGCGAGCCCCTGGGACTCGGTGTCGGCCCATTCGTAGCGGCAGAGCATCAGCACCGTCACCGTGAGCGCGCCGTAGCAGAAGCGCATCAGCGTCATCGCGGTCAGCGCCACGGTGGGATCCCGGCGCTCCAGCAGATGGCGTACGCCCGCGACCAGGCCCCGCGCGGTGCTCATCAGGGCCGCGGAGAGGCGGGGCTGAAGGGCCGCGGGATCCGGCCCCAGTAGACCCGGTGCCATCAGCAGTGCCGTGAGCCCGGCTATGAGATAGAGCGCGGCGCCCACCAGGACGACCAGCGCGTCCGAGGAGGTGCCTCCGGGGCCCGACAGCCGGACGATGAAGGCGAGGCTCCCCCCGGCCGTGGCGGCGAGCGTTCCGGCGGTGGGCGAGAGGGAGTTGGCCATGACCAGACGCTCCTGGCTGTCCACGACCCGGGGCAGGGCGGCCGAGAGGCCGGCCAGCACAAAGCGGTTGACGGCCGTCACCGACAGGGCCGAGACATAGAAGAGCCACTCCGGCACCTGGCCCAGCACCAGCGCGGCGGTTCCGGCGGCCAGTCCCGAGCGCAGCAGATTGCCGTAGAGCAGCACCTGCCGCCGGCGCCAGCGGTCCAGCAGCACCCCGGCGAAGGGGCCGAGCAGGGAATAGGGGAGCAGCAGGACGGCCATGGCGGAGGCGATGGCCGCGGCGGAGGTCTCCTTCTCCGGGGAGAAGACCACATAGGTGGCGAGCGCCACCTGGTAGACGCCGTCGGCCGACTGGGACAGCAGCCGGATGGCCAGGAGGCGGCGGAAGTCCCGCAGTTGCAGCAGTACGCGGAGATCACGCACAACAGGCATGGCGTCAGCCTCACACACCACACGGGCCTCCGGGGGTATTACCCGGAGGCCCGTGATCACGCGGCGGGAATCAGCGCATGGCGCCTCAGCGCTCGACCTCGCCCCTGATGAACATCTCCACGTTCTCCCGCGCCTCGTTGTCGAAGTACTGCACCGGAGGCGACTTCATGAAGTACGAGGAGGCCGAGAGGATCGGGCCGCCGATGCCGCGGTCCTTGGCGATCTTCGCGGCGCGCAGCGCGTCGATGATGACACCCGCGGAGTTCGGGGAGTCCCACACCTCGAGCTTGTACTCCAGGTTCAGCGGGACATCGCCGAACGCGCGGCCCTCCAGACGGACATAGGCCCACTTGCGGTCGTCCAGCCAGGCCACGTAGTCCGAGGGGCCGATGTGGACGTTGTCGGCGCCCAGGTCGCGGTCGGGGATCTGGGAGGTGACGGCCTGGGTCTTGGAGATCTTCTTGGACTCCAGGCGCTCCCGCTCGAGCATGTTCTTGAAGTCCATGTTGCCGCCGACGTTCAGCTGCATGGTGCGGTCCAGGATGACGCCCCGGTCCTCGAACAGCTTGGCCATCACGCGGTGCGTGATGGTCGCGCCGACCTGCGACTTGATGTCGTCACCGACGATCGGCACCCCGGCCTCGGTGAACTTGTCCGCCCACTCCTTGGTGCCGGCGATGAAGACCGGCAGCGCGTTGACGAAGGCGACCTTCGCGTCGATGGCGCACTGGGCGTAGTACTTGGCGGCGTCATCGGAGCCGACCGGGAGGTAGCAGACCAGAACGTCGACCTGCTTGTCCTTGAGGACCTGGACGACGTCGACCGGGGTCTCGTCGGACTCGTCGATGGTCTGGCGGTAGTACTTGCCGAGTCCGTCGAGCGTGTGGCCGCGCTGGACCGTGACACCGGCCGTCGGCACGTCGCAGATCTTGATGGTGTTGTTCTCGCTGGCGCCGATGGCGTCCGCGAGGTCCAGACCGACCTTCTTCGCGTCCACGTCGAAGGCGGCCACGAACTCCACGTCCTTCACGTGGTAGTCGCCGAACTGCACGTGCATCAGACCCGGCACGCGGGTGTCCGGGTCGGCGTCCTTGTAGTACTCGACGCCCTGCACCAGCGAGGCGGCGCAGTTGCCCACACCGACGATGGCTACACGAACCGAACCCATTCCGGTTGCTCCCTGTGTGTACTGGACGAGGCCCCGCGGATGCCGGGCCTCACTTGGCGGTGTCATCGGACGGATCCGGCCGGGAACCACCCCGGTGCCGGGGCGGGCCGTCCGCATCTTCTGACTGGTCCTGCTGTGGCGGCCGGTCCTCGTCCCGCTCGGTCGTCCGGCCCTGCCCGGCGGTGCCGTCGCGCCGATCGCGCCCGGCCCGCTCGGTCTCGATCAGCTCATTCAGCCAGCGCACCTCGCGCTCCACCGACTCCATCCCATGTCGCTGCAGCTCGAGGGTGTAGTCGTCCAGGCGCTCGCGGGTACGGGCCATGGCGGCGCGCATCTTGTCCAGGCGCTCCTCCAGGCGGCTGCGCCGCCCCTCCAGCACCCGCATCCGAACGTCTCGTGACGTCTGGCCGAAGAAGGCGAACCGGACGCCGAAGTGCTCGTCCTCCCAGGCGTCCGGCCCGGTGTGGGAGAGCAGCTCTTCGAACCGCTCCTTCCCCGCCGCCGTGAGCCGGTAGACGATCTTCGCCCGGCGGCCGGAGAGGGGCGCCGCGAGAGCGTCCTGGGAGGCGCTGCCGGATTCCTCGATCAACCAGCCGTTGCCGACCAGCGTCTTGAGGCAGGGATAGAGGCTGCCGTAGCTGAACGCGCGGAACACCCCGAGTGAGGTGTTGAGCCGCTTCCGCAGCTCGTATCCGTGCATCGGTGACTCGCGCAGCAGGCCGAGAACGGCGAACTCCAGGACGCCTGAGCGTCTGCTCATTCCCCGCCTCTCCTCTCCTTCGGGCCCGCTATGTCGAGCTGATGTATCGACTCGATACATCCAGACGATAGAACCGTGCGCGGGAAGGGACAAGAGGGACCACGGTGAACGCCGTCACATCACCAATTCGAGACACTCAATCTGACGGTTATGGAGCGAAGGTGGCGGCTGGGCGGGTTTTGACCGTGCGTACTCTGTTCGCCATGCAGACCTATGGGAACCAAGTGACGCCGCGATGCGTCCTCGTCCCGGATGCAGTGCGTCCGGTTGCCTGGTGCGACCGGATCGCACATTGGGGGGACCGGAAGCCATCTGCCGCTTTCAGGCGATAGCGCCTGCCCGAGGAGAAGTCGTTCCATGAGCGAGCACCGTCGCAAGCCGCCGCAACCCCAAGGCGGCGGACGAGCAGCGGCCCGGCGAGCCGGACAGCAGTCGTCCGGCCGCCGCGCAGCACCGACGCACAACGCCGCAGCCGGGTCGGGCGCCACCCCGCAGGGGGAAGAGCGCCCCTACGGTGGCCGCGCGGCGGCCCGCCGTGCCGCCCAACGCAGTGGTGGCCGTAGAGGAGGAGCCGATCCGAGTGCGGCCGGCGCGGGTCCCGGCGGTCGCGGAGGCGGCCCCCGGGGGGCCGGGGGCCGCCGGGGGCCGGGGGGCGGTGGGCCTCCGGGGTTGAATCGCATCAAAGCCACACCCCGCGGGGGGCGGTG
>NZ_JBHYVB010000111.1:0-2585 GCF_042750115.1 Streptomyces sp. NPDC059455 | reverse complement strand
TTAAATGATCCGCCCACAACCTTTATAAACACCACAAACATCGGCGGCTGAGTATTTTTTGTATAAGAGACAGCCTGGTAAGAAGCGCTTCATCGACTACCCGCGCGCGGGTAAGTCGGGGGGGCGGCGCTGGGTCCCGTCCTGGAAACTGGTGACGGGCACCTTCCTCTTCTTCTTCGCGGTGCTTCTCGGCGCCGTCGGCATAGGGCTGTGGCTGGTGCAGGTCCCCAGCGCCCAGGCCGCGTCCCAGACCCAGAAGAACGTCTACTACTGGGCGGATGGCAAGCAGATGGTGGTCTCCGGCGGTGGTGACCTCAACCGGCAGATCGTCCCCCTCAGCAAGATCCCCAAGTCCATGCAGAACGCGGTGATCTCAGCGGAGAACGCCAGCTTCTACGACGACAGCGGCGTCGACCCGATGGGTATCGCCCGTGCGGTCGTCAACATGGCCAAGGGTGGCGCGACTCAGAGTGGTTCGACCATCACTCAGCAGTATGTGAAGAACACATACCTGGACCAGTCGCAGACCGTCACCCGTAAGGTCAAGGAACTTTTCATTTCAGTCAAGGTCGGACTGGATATGGATAAGGACGAGATCCTCGCGGGGTACCTCAACACCGCGTACTACGGACGTGGTGCCTATGGCTGCCAGGCGGCGGCCCGTGCGTACTACGACCGGGACTGCGAGGACCTGACGCCGAGCCAGAGCGCCTTCCTGGCTTCCACGCTCAACGGTCCGAACCTCTACGACCCCAACGGCGGCTACGGCGCCGCCGCCACCAAGGAGGCCAACACCCAGCGGGCCAAGGACCGCTGGGAGTGGATCCTCCGGCGTGAGGCCGCCGTGAGCCGGATGTCCAAGGCCGAGAGCCAGCAGTGGATCACCAAGCAGTTCCCGATGCCGCGGGATCCGAAGGTGGCGACGAACAAGCAGGGCCAGATCGGCTATCTCACCGACCTCGCCGACAACTACATCGTCGCCAACACCGGTATCAGCAAGAGCAAACTGGACAAGGGGGGCTATCAGATCCACACCACCTTCGATCGGAGCAAGGTCGATGAGCTGACCAAGTCGGTCGGGAAGGTCTATAAGGCGAACATCAAGCCGAAGGAGCGCGAAGTGGACAAACACGTCCAGTTCGGCGGCGCCTCGGTGGAGCCCAAGACGGGCAAGATCCTCGCCATCTACGGCGGTAAGGACGCACTGGAGCACTATCGCAACAACGCGGACTACACCGGCGTCCAGGTGGGCTCGACCTTCAAGCCCTTCGTGCTGGCCGCCGCGATGACCGACGGTGTCCGCGATCCGAAGGGGCCACGGGAGCAACCCGATTCCGAGCGCACCCTGGTCTCGCCGAAGTCCGTCTACAACGGCGACAACAAGGTGACCCTGCGGGACTACGACGGGACCGTCTGGCACGACAAGGACGGCAAGGAGTGGCACCAGAGCAACGACGGTGACGAGGACAAGGGCAAGATCAGTCTCCGCACCGCGATGCAGTTCTCGGTGAACACTCCGTTCATCCAGCTCGGCATGGACGTCGGCACCGACAAGGTGCGGGGCGCGGCCCTGGCCGCGGGCCTCAGCAAGGAGCAGCTCGCCTCCATCACCCCGACCTTCTCGCTCGGCACCTCCGCGCCCAGCGCCATCCGGCTCGCCGGGGCGTACGCGACCTTCGCGGCCAGCGGTCAGCAGGCCGATCCGTACTCGGTCGAGCGGGTCGAGGACAAGGCCGGCACCGTTTACGACCACAAGGAAGAGGCCAAGGTCAAGCGGGCCTTCGACTCGAACGTGGCGAACAACGTCACCGACGTCCTGGAGAACGTGGTCCAGCGTGGCACCGGCACCTCGGCGCAGATCGGCCGTCCGGCCGCGGGCAAGACCGGAACCACCGACGAGAACAAGTCGGCCTGGTTCTCCGGCTACACCCCGCAGCTGTCCACGGCGATTGGCATGTGGCGGGTGAACGACCAGGCCAAGAGCCAGAAGTTCCTGTCCATGCGCGGTGTGGGCGGTCAGGAGTCGATCCACGGTGCGTCGTTCCCGGCGCAGATCTGGGCCGACTACATGCGCGGCGCGCTGAGGGGCAAGCCGGCCAAGGCCTTCCCCGTGGCCACTCCGATCGGCCAGAAGATCTTCGGTGAGGACGCCAGCCCGAGCCCGACCCCGACGACGGAGAAGCCGACCGAGACCCCGTCGGAGTCGCCTTCGGAATCTCCGTCGGAGTCCCCCTCGGAGTCGCCCTCCGGCAGCCCGACCCCGACGGACACCTGTGACCCGCTGGACCTGAACTGCAAGGACAACGGCGGCAACGGGAACGGCGGCAACCAGAACGGTGGCGCGAACGGCGGTCCGGGAGGTCCGTCCACGTCGCCGACCACGGATGATCCGGGCGGCACCGGCGGCATATTCGGCGGCCCGTCCGGGACCCGCAGGAAGGAATAGCCCGCGGTCCCGTACGACCCGTTCACCCCTCGCCGGGGGGGGGGGGGGGGGGGCGCGCGCGCGCGGCCGCGGGCGGGCGCGCGGCGCCGCGCGGCCGGCGGGCGCGGGGGCGGGGCGGACGCGGCCCGCGACACCCACC
>NZ_JBHYVB010000110.1:34293-38499 GCF_042750115.1 Streptomyces sp. NPDC059455 | reverse complement strand
CAGCCAGGGGGCCGGGGCGAGTCCGCAGCCAGGGGGCCGGGGCGAGTCCGCAGCCGGGGGGCCGGGGCGAGTCCGCAGCCTGCGCCAGGGGCGGGGCCAGGGCCTGGAGCCAGGGCCGGGGGGCCGGAGCGGGTCCGCAGCCGGGGGGCCGGGGCCAGGCCAGGGGCCGGAGCCAGGGGCCAGGGGCCAGGGGCCAGGGCCGGGGCCCGGGGCCAGGACCGGGGCCCGGGGCCGCTGCCGGGGGGCCGGAGCGGGTCCGCAGCCTGCGCCAGGGGCCGGGGCCAGGGCCCGGAGCCCGGGGCCGCGGCCGGGGGGCCGGAGCGGGTCCGCGGCCGGGGGGCCAGGGCCGGGGCCTACCGACCGGACCACGCCGGGGCCCACCGACACGGCCACGCCAAGGGCCACCGACCGGAGCACACCGAGGCCCACCGACACGGGCGTGCCGAGGGCCACCGGCCGGGCCGTGCCGGGGGACATCGACCCCCAGCGAATCCTGGTGACGCCCCGGGAGGGGCTCCGCATCCCGGGCCACTGAGCGTACGCTTGGAAAAAAGAGTCCCGCGTCACAGCCCGCACCCCGTGACCCTGCCGATACGTACGGGTAACTTCCCTCAGAGCCCCGCCCGCACCCCGCCCGCACCCCGCCCTCATGGAGCCGTGATGCCCGAAGCAGTGATCGTCTCTGCCGCCCGTTCCCCCATCGGCCGCGCCTTCAAGGGTTCGCTCAAGGATCTGAGGCCGGACGACCTCACGGCCGAGATCATCCAGGCCGCGCTCGCCAAGGTCCCCGAGCTCGACCCCCGCGAGATCGACGACCTGATGCTCGGCTGCGGGCTCCCCGGCGGCGAGCAGGGGCACAACCTGGGGCGGATCGTGGCCGTGCAGATGGGGATGGACCACCTCCCCGGCTGTACGATCACCCGCTACTGCTCCTCCTCCCTCCAGACCTCGCGGATGGCGCTGCACGCCATCAAGGCGGGCGAGGGCGACGTCTTCATCTCGGCGGGCGTCGAGATGGTCTCGCGGTCGAAGAAGGGCAGCTCGGACGGGCTGCCGGACACCCACAACCCGGTGTTCGCGGAGGCCGAGGCCCGTACGGTCGCGCGCGCCGAGCAGGAGGGCTCCGACTGGCACGACCCGCGCGAAGACGAGCTGCTGCCCGACCCGTACATCGCGATGGGCCAGACGGCCGAGAACCTGGCCCGGCTCAAGGGG
This sequence comes from Streptomyces sp. NPDC059455, assembly GCF_042750115.1. NCBI lineage: Bacteria > Bacillati > Actinomycetota > Actinomycetes > Kitasatosporales > Streptomycetaceae > Streptomyces > Streptomyces sp. NPDC059455. The sequence goes on along the minus strand of NZ_JBHYVB010000110.1, from coordinate 37,284 downwards.
GTCACCCGCGAGGAGATGGACGAGTTCGGCGTGCGGTCCCAGAACCTCGCCGAGGAGGCCATCAAGAAGGGCTTCTGGGAGCGCGAGATCACCCCGGTGACCACCCCCGACGGCACGGTCGTCAGCCAGGACGACGGCCCCCGCGCGGGCACCACCCTGGAGGCGGTGCAGGGCCTGAAGCCGGTCTTCCGCCCCGACGGCCGGATCACCGCGGGCAACTGCTGCCCGCTCAACGACGGCGCCGCGGCGCTGGTGATCATGTCCGACACCAAGGCCCGGGAGCTGGGCGTGACCCCGCTGGCGCGGATCGTGTCCACCGGCGTCACCGGCCTCTCCCCCGAGATCATGGGCTACGGCCCGGTCGAGGCGTCCAAGCAGGCGCTGGCCCGCGCCGGGATGTCGATCGGCGACATCGACCTGGTGGAGATCAACGAGGCGTTCGCCGCGCAGGTCATCCCGTCCTACCGCGATCTGGGCATCGACCTGGACCGGCTCAACGTCAACGGCGGCGCGATCGCCGTGGGCCACCCCTTCGGCATGACCGGCGCCCGGATCACCGGCACGCTGATCAATTCGCTGCAGTTCCACGACAAGCAGTTCGGCCTGGAGACCATGTGCGTCGGCGGTGGCCAGGGCATGGCCATGGTCATCGAGCGCCTGAGCTAGCAGGCGCCTGGCGGATCTTGCCCGGCAGATCCTTCGCGTCCCCGCCCCAGATCCCGGGGTCTGGGGCGGAGCCCCAGTTGTGGGAAGGGGCGGGGAGGGGAGCAGCCCGCCGCAGGCGGCACACACGGCTGAGCCGATCCGCGGAGCCGGGCCGGGCCGGGCGCGTCGTAGCGCGTCTGCGACACTGGTTCGATCCGGGCCGTGACCGAATCTCCCCCAGGATGTGACAAAAGTCCTGGGGGAGAGCCATCTGCCCAGCTCAGCACCGGTGTCCAAGGGCCCGCCCGGTACCGAATTCTGCCCATTTGGTGATGGTATGCACTGACGTCGAGAGGCGATGAGCCTCAAGCTGAGGTAGGAATTCGGGGGATCTACAGCCAACCGGGAGTACGTCAGTGAGCCCCACGAGTCTTGTCCTCCTCCTGGCCGCGGTGACCGCCACGGCCGTAGGGGCGGCCGCCCTGCACACCGCGCGCGGTGTGCGCCGGCAGATCAGTGAGCTGCGCGCCGAGCTCGCGGCCACCGTGGCCGCCGGTGCCCGGACGGGCGGCGGCGGAGGCGGAGGCGGCGGCGAGGAGGGCGGCGCGGCGGTGCCCGCACCCCGCGCCACCCCGGCCGCCGAGATACGCGCGGCCGTCGCCGACGCGCTGGCCGAGGAGCGGGAGCGCGAGCTGGCCGAGGCGCGGGCGTTCTGGGCCGCCCAGGAGGCCAGGGACTCCGCCGGAGCGGCCGACGCCCACTCGCTGCTGAGCGGGCCGGGCGGGTTCGAGGACGCCTCCCAGGACGCGCAGCTCTTCGTGCCTCGCCAGGCGGACCTGGCCGGGCTCGAACCGCTGCTCGGGCTGGACGCGCTGGGCCCCGAGGCCATGGACTCCGGCGGGGACCAGGAGCCCGAGGTCGAGTCCGAGGTGGAGCTGGAGCTGGGCGCCGGGGCGGAGCCCGCGGCCGAGCCCCGGGAGTCCGCCGAGCTGGCGGCGGCCCGCCGTCGCCATCCGTCCCACCCCGACTTCGCCCCGTCGTCACCGGTCGCGGACCACGACCGTACGGTGAGCCGGCTCACCGAGCTGGCCGACGCCCGCACCCCGCTGTCCGATGTGCGGCCCGGCCCCCTCGGCACCCTCGATGTCTACGTCTTCGCCGACGGCACCACGATCTGTATGACCCCGGGCCACCGGGAGACCGCTGAGCGGCTGGCGGACGCGCTGCGCGAGGGCACCGCCCCGGTGCTGCTCGGCGGCTCGGGCGTCTCCGGTGCCTATGCGCTCACTTTCGGTTGCGGCGAGGAGAACGTGTACGTCCTCGCCGACCGCGTCATCGCCTCGCTGTAGCTGTAGCCGTAGCCGTAGGGGGCACATCGCCCCGCCGTAAGCAGGCCCTCATGCCTTGAGCAGGCCCTCATGCCTTGAGCAGGCCCTCAGGCTGCAAGCCGGGCCCTCAGGCCTTGAGCGGGCCGCGGGCCCTCAGACGCCGCAGCGCCCCGCCGCCTCCGCCACGAGTGCCACCGCCTCGGCGGCCCCCCGCGCCGTATCGCCGCCCCCGGCGCCGCCCGGCGCACGCTCCAGCGCGTGCACCAAGTCATGTCCGGCCACCGCCACCTGGTCGGCGACCACGAACAGCCCCGCGTCCGGCATGATCCGCGGCGGGGTTCCCGGCTCCTCGAGCCGCTGTGCGCGCACCGACAATTCCCTAGCCAGGGCCAGTCCTTCGGCCGCGGCGCCCGCGCGCAGCCGGGACTGCGGAAGGGCGCGCAAGCGGTCGGCGAGCCGGTCGACGGCGGTCAGGAGGGGGGAGACATCATCCACGCTCCGAGCGTATGCGCCACTGAGGGACTGTTGCCAACGGGCGAACACTCAGGCACGGTGAGCTGAAGGAAACCCGGGCCAGCGATCCGGGTCCGGCATGGAAGCGTCCGGAGGCGCCGATGTCCCAAATCTTCTCCGACGAGACTCACCGGAACCTACTCTCCCGCATCCCCCAGTGCACGGGCCGTGAAGTCGCCGACTGGCTGCGCACGGTCGACGAGGGCCCCGCTTTCTTCCGATTCGAGGAGAAGGTCAGCTGGCTGCGCGGCGAGCACCAGCTCGCCTACGGCCATGCGAAGGCGATCATCCATGAACACGACTTGAGGCGTGCGGCACGCAAGCTGCTGTAGCCGCTGCCCGGAGGCAGAAGCGTGTATGACAGACCCACCGAACGGGGCGGCTTAAGCCGCATAGGAAGAAGGGCCCGCGGGGGGGGTTGGCCCCGCCGGGCCGGGCGCCCGCGAGTGAAGGTGGGAAGCTGACCCCGGCTGCGTGATAGAAAAAACAGACCCCCGAGACAGAC
>NZ_JBHYVB010000110.1:19981-34283 GCF_042750115.1 Streptomyces sp. NPDC059455 | reverse complement strand
GCCGGTACGGCCGGCGCCGCGGCGCGCGCGCGCCCCCCCCCCCCGCGTGGGCGCCCACCCCCCCTTTTTTTGTATAAAAATCCACCACACCATACAAAAAACCCCCCACCCCCGGGGGGGCTTACACCCCATACCGTACCCGGCCCCCCGGCCTGTCTTCGCCTCCGCGGGCCCTTCTACGTGCTGTCTACGTGCTAAGCGACGCTCAGGGGCGCTAGTCCCTGAAGATCGAGATCAGCCGGAGCAGCTCCAGGTAGATCCACACCAGCGAGAGCGTCAGCCCGAAGGCGGCCAGCCAGGACTCCTCACGCGGAGCGCCGTACCGGACACCGTCCTCGACCTGCTTGAAGTCCATCGCCAGGAACGCCGCGCCGAGCACGACGCCGACGAGGCCGAAGACGATGCCGAGGCCACCGCTGCGGAAGCCGAGGCCGTCCCCGCCGCCGATGGCGGCGAACAGCAGGTTGACCGCCATCAGCAGGATGAAGCCGATGGCGGCGGCGAGCACAAAGCGCTGGAATCGCGCGTTCACCCGGATGAGGCGGGTCTTGTACGCGACGAGCACACCGACGAACACGGCCATCGTGCCGAGCACGGCCTGCATCGGGATGCCGGACCAGCGATCGTTGTACACCTGGCTGATAACGCCGAGGAAGAGGCCCTCGAAGAGGGCGTAACCCATGATCAGCGCGGGCGAGGCCGTGCGCTTGAACGACTGGACGAGGCCGAGCACCATCGCCACGAGCGCGGCGCCGAAGCCCACGCCCACCGGAAGCTGCGCGATCCACGCGACCGCGGCGGCGACGATGACGGTACCGAGGGTCATACCGGTGCGCATGACGACGTCGTCCATCGTCATGCGGCCGGTCTGCAGCGGGCCCGCCGGCGGCGCGCCGTACATCTGCTGCAGCTGTTCGGGGGTCAGATTCTGCTGGTCGCCCGCCGCGTAGGGGTTCGTGGGCGGCTGCGTCTGCGTCTGCGCGTACGGATTACCGCCCGCGTACGGGTTGGCCTGACCGGCGGCGGGACTCCCGGCCTGCGGCGCCGCGCCGAAACCGGCGTAGCCGCCGCTGCGGCTGAACCCCCGTCGCGAGAAGACCGGGTTGCTGCTCCTCATCTCACTCCTCCGTGGCCGCCGAGCGCGACCTTGACTCAAGAGTAATGGGTAAGCAAAGAAAGCACCCTAGTGCCCAAGGAGGATCTTTTCATGCAGGAAGAGGCCGCGCGAGGCCCCTGCGGGCCCCGCGCACGCACTTGGGGCGACCATCCACACACGCTGAGTGCGCCCACCGGATCTGAAGGTGCCCGGAACCGGACTTGAACCGGTACGCCCGCGAGGGGCAGCGAGGTTTAAGCTCGCCGTGTCTGCATTCCACCATCCGGGCAGCGGTTCCCCCTGGGCCGCACGGTGCACATACGGCCCTCCCCTGGAAGAGAGCAGCACGAGCCTATCCGGGGACATGCCCCCGCACAGTGAATCCTCGACCCGAGGTTGTCTTATTTTATTGGCAACTGAGGGTGCATCAGCAGCGGGGCGGGGTACCCGAAGATGCCGACGTCCATTGGACCTGCCGATATGCCCTGAACCCCCATTAACTGGGGATTGACGCAATCTCGACGCCCCGCACGGGGCGTCCTCTCCTTCTCAAGGAGGACTCCGCCGCCACCACCTACATCGCGAGACCCCCACGAGAACGGGAGCACGGGCTGATCCCGTACCCATTCACAACCGGAACCATGGAGTGACGTCCCGCCCACTCCCGCACAGCACGACAGGAGTCATTCACCGTGACCACCATGCCCCTCGGCGTCAAAACCACCGCCCACTCCACCGGCGCGGCCGCTCGCGCCACGGACCTGAGCAAGGTCTACGGCGAGGGCGAGACCCAGGTAATCGCCCTGGACTCGGTCTCCGTCGAGTTCCGCCAGGCGGAGTTCACCGCGATCATGGGCCCCTCCGGCTCCGGCAAGTCCACGCTGATGCACTGCATGGCGGGTCTCGACACCATCTCCAACGGCTCGGCCCGGATCGGTGACGTCGAACTGACCACGCTCAAGGACAAGAAGCTCACCCAGCTGCGCCGCGACAAGATCGGCTTCATCTTCCAGGCGTTCAACCTGCTGCCGACGCTGAACGCGCTGGAGAACATCACCCTCCCGATGGACATCGCGGGCCGCAAGGCCGACCAGGCCTGGCTGGACCAGGTGGTGGCCACGGTCGGTCTGGCCGGGCGGCTCAAGCACCGCCCCAACCAGCTGTCGGGTGGTCAGCAGCAGCGCGTCGCCGTGGCCCGCGCCCTGGCCGGCCAGCCGGAGATCATCTTCGCCGACGAGCCGACCGGCAACCTGGACTCCCGCTCCGGCGCCGAGGTCCTGGGCTTCCTCCGCAACTCGGTGCGGGAGCTGGGCCAGACGATCGTGATGGTGACCCATGACCCGGTCGCCGCGTCCTACTCCGACCGGGTGGTCTTCCTCGCCGACGGCCGGATCGTGGACGAGCTGCGCAACCCCACCGCCGACTCGGTACTTGACCGCATGAAGCGCTTCGACGCCAAGGGCCGCACGAGCTGACGCGGGGCGCGCGCCCATCTCCGCACGCCGCCTCGCACTCGCCCACTCCACCCCTCAGGACTGACACCCCATGCTCCGTACAGCCCTGCGCAATGTGCTTGCGCACAAGGCCCGGTTGCTGATGACCGTGCTCGCCGTGATGCTCGGCGTGGCCTTCGTCGCCGGCACCCTGGTCTTCACCAACACCATCTCCGACGCCTACCAGAAGAGCTCCCAGAAGGGCTTCCAGGGCGTCGACGTCGCCATCACCCCCGACAAGAAGGACGACGACTCCGCCAACCCCGGTGACCCGCCCCGGCTGAGCCAGCAACTGCTGGACCAGGCGTCCAAGGTGCCCGGCGCCGACTCCGCCTACGGTGTGGTGCAGGGCTACTCCGCCCTCGCCGACAAGAAGGGCGACCTGATCGGCAGCGGCTTCTCCAACCGCGGCGGCAACTACTACCCGGGCGCCGACGGCAAGGACGCCCGGTACACGATGACCGAGGGCCGCGCCCCCAAGGCCACGGGCGAGGTCGCGCTCGACTCCAAGACCGCCGAGCGCGGCCACTACAAGGCCGGGGACTCCATCCGGGTGTCCGTCAACGGCCCGGTGCGCACCGAGAAGGTCGTCGGCGTCTTCACCACCGACGACGGCAATGTCGCGGCGGGCGGCACCCTCGCGCTGTACGACACGGCCACCGCGCAGCGGCTGATGGGCAAGCCGGGGCAGTTCGACGAGATCGACGTGAAGGCCGCCGCGGGCACCTCGCAGGCCACCCTGAAGTCGTCGATCGACAAGGTCGTGCCCGAGCAGGCCAAGGCCGACACCGCCGAGAAGCTCGCCAAGGACCAGGCCAAGGCGATCGAAGACGGCATGAGCAGCCTGCAGACCGCGCTGCTGGTGTTCGCCGGGATCGCGCTCTTCGTCGGCATCTTCATCATCGTCAACACCTTCTCCATGCTGGTCGCCCAGCGCACCAGGGAGCTCGCCCTGATGCGCGCGGTGGGCGCGACCCGCCGTCAGGTCACCCGCTCGGTGCTGATCGAGGCCACCGTCGTGGGCGCCATCGCGGCCGTGGTGGGCCTCATCGCCGGTGTCGGCATCGGCGCCGCGCTGCGCTCGGTGCTCAACTCCACCGGGGCCAAGGTCCCGGACGGTCCGCTGGTCGTCGCGCCGACCACCGTGCTGGTCTCGGTGCTCGTGGGCGTCGTGGTGACCGTGCTCTCCGCCTGGCTGCCCGGCCGCCGCGCCGCCAAGATCCCGCCGGTCGCCGCGATGAACAGCGTGCACGCCGCGCCGTCCACCCGCGGTCTGGTGGTCCGCAACACCATCGGCGCGATCCTCGCCGCCGGTGGTACCGCGCTGGTGGTGGCCGGTGCGGGCATGGGCAGCGACGGCCAGGGCCCGATGTCGTTCGGCGCGGTCGTCCTGGTGATCGGCGTCTTCGTGCTCACCCCGCTGCTGTCCCGGCCGCTGATCGCGGCCGCCTCCCCGGTGCTGCGGATCTTCGGGATGCCCGGCAAGCTGGCCCGGCAGAACGCGGTGCGCAACCCGCGCCGCACCGCCGCCACCGCCTCCGCCCTGATGGTGGGTCTCACCCTGATCACCGGTATGACGGTGATCGCGGGATCCATGCAGAAGGGGATCGACAAGATGGCGGCCGACGGGCTGAAGTCCGACTACGTCGTCAGCATGGGCGGGACCGGCGGGATGCCGCTGTCGCCCGAGGTGTCCAAGACCCTGGCGAAGCTGCCCGATGTCACCTCGATCAGCGCGCTGCGGTCCTCCCCGGCGCGGGTCGCCGGCGACTCCGACTCCCTGACCGGCGTCGACCCGAAGGCCATCAAGGACCTGGTGAACGTGGACTTCACCGAGGGCTCGTTCGCCGCGCTCGGGGGCACGAAGGCCCTCGTCGACGACAAGGTCGCCGACGAGCACGACTGGAAGGTCGGCTCCACCATCCCGGTGACCTACGAGGACGGCCGCAGCGGCAAGCTGACCGTGGGCGGTGTCTTCGAGGGCAACCAGATGATCCGCGGTGTCATGGTCGACAACGCCACGGTCACCCCGCACATGGCCACCGTCGCCGACTTCCAGGTGATGCTGAAGACCAAGGGCGGCGCGACGGAGAACAACAAGGACCTGCTGAAGAAGACGCTCGGCGAGAACCCGGCGATCAAGATCCAGAACAAGCAGGACACCTCCGACGAGATCGCCTCGGCCTTCACCCTGATGCTGAACATGCTCTACGGGCTGCTCGCCATGGCCGTGATCGTCGCGGTGCTCGGTGTCATCAACACCCTGGCGATGTCGGTCTTCGAGCGGTCCAAGGAGATCGGCATGCTGCGGGCGATCGGCCTGGACCGGGGCGGCGTCAAGCGGATGGTGCGGCTGGAGTCGCTGGTCATCTCGCTCTTCGGCGGGGTGCTCGGCCTCGGCCTCGGCGTCTTCTTCGGCTGGGCGGTCGGTGAGCTGATCGCCACCGAGCTGCCGAGCTACGAACTGGTGCTGCCGTGGCCCCGGATGGGTCTGTTCCTGCTGATGGCCGCGTTCGTGGGCGCGATCGCGGCGCTGTGGCCGGCCCGGCGGGCCTCCAAGCTCAACATGCTGGCCGCCATCAAGGCCGAGTAGCCGAGTAGCGGCGAGCCGGACACGGGACGTCCCCGTCCGCCCCTCTCCGGGGGGGGCGGGGGCGTGCGCGGTGTTGGCGTTTTTTTCCGCGGTAAGCCGCCGTGAACCGCGGCCGAGCGCGGGGCGCCGCGCCGCCCCCCCCCCCCCCGCGCCGCGCGGGGCCCGCCGCCCAGCTCCGCGTTGTGGCCTTTTTCAGCCGCGTTCAGCCGCGTTCAGCCGCGCCAGTCGCGTGCGCGCAGCGGAAGCCCCGAGGCCCCGCCCTCGGGGGTGCGGACGGCCAGGACCTGGTTGACCCCGATCCGGTTGCGCTCGAAGGAGAGGGCGGAGGCCGCCATGTAGAGCTGCCAGACCCGGGCCCGGCCCGGGGAGGTCAGCCGCACGGCCTGGGGCCAGGACCGCTCCAGGTTGGCGACCCAGCGGCGCAGCGTGAGCGCGTAGTGCTCACGGATGGCCTCCACGTCGCGCACCTCGAAGCCCGCCTCCTCCAGCTGGGCCACGGTCCGGCCGACCGGGGCGAGCTCACCGTCGGGGAAGACATAGCGGTCGATGAACTCGTCCACGTGGTACGCCTCTTCGTCCGGCTGGGGGCGCCGGGCGATCTGGTGGTTGAGCAGCCGCCCGCCGGGCCGCAGCAGCCCGTGCAGGATGGCGGTGTACTCGGCGTAGCGCACGGCGCCCACATGCTCGGCCATGCCGATCGAGGAGATGGCGTCGTAGGGTCCGTCCGGAACCTCGCGGTAGTCCTGGACCCGGATCTCCACCTGGTCGGTGAGCCCGGCGTCCGCGATGCGCTTGCGGGCGTAGGCCGCCTGCTCCTCGGAGAGCGTGACGCCGACGGCGCGCACCCCGTACTCGCGCGCCGCGTGCAGCACCATCGAGCCCCAGCCGCACCCCACGTCCAGCAGCCGCCGGCCGGGCTCGAGGGCCAACTTGCGGCAGACCAGGTCCAGCTTGGCGCGCTGGGCCTCCTCCAGCGTGGAGTCCGCTCGGTCCCAGTAGGCGCAGGAGTAGACCATCGAGGGGCCCAGCACCAGCTCGTAGAAGTCGTTGCCGACGTCGTAGTGGTGGCTGATGGCCTTACGGTCGCGGCGCAGGGAGTGCAGCGAACCGAGGGTGGTCCGGGCCTCCTCGCGGGGCGGGGGCGGCGGCAGCCCCGGCCCGGCGAGCGCGATCATCTCCCGGGCGGCGGTGCGCAGCCGGGGGTCGCGCAGCGCCTGGATGCCGGTGCGGAGCCGGGACCGCGGCGCGGTGGCGGGGCCGCGCTCCCACAGCAGTCCGGACAGCCGGTCCAGGGCGTCGTACAGATCGCCCTCGACCTCGAGGTCCCCGGCGACCCAGGCGCGGGCCAGGCCCAGCTCGCCCGGCCGCCACAGGAGCCTGCGCAGCGCCCGGCGGCGCCGGATGACCAGGGTGGGCGCGCCGGGCGGACCGGTCTCGCTGTGGTCCCAGGCGCGGACGCGGATCGGGAGGGGGGTTCCCAGCACCTCCTCGGCCAGGGTGGCGATCCGCCCAGCGGCGTCGGCCATTTCACACCTCCGTGATGGCGAGTCAGGAAGATTCACTCACCACGTAAACACCATGGAACCCGCCGTACAGTCCCGCCGACACGTCTGGAATCGGCAAAACAGCTTCAAAAGCGGGCCATCGGAGGGCGTCCGAGGGCAGACGTAAGGGCGTCCGCCCCACGGATGGCGGACGCCCTCGGCGTTCAGTTGTACGGGGCGGGCCCGTATGTTCAGGCCGGTCGGGCCCGTAGGGTCAGGACGCCTTGGCCTTCTCGGCGGGGACCGCCGGCTTGGCGGCGGTGGCGGCGCTGACCGGGGAGGCGGCCTCGTAGAACTCCTCGCGGGGGTTCTCGATGGCGCCGAGCGAGACGACCTCGCGCTTGAGGAACATCCCCAGCGTCCAGTCGGCGAGCACCCGGATCTTGCGGTTGAAGGTCGGCATGGCCATGCCGTGGTAACCACGGTGCATGTACCAGGCCAGGCGGCCCTTCAGCTTGATCTTCATCTTGCCGAAGACGATCATCGCGACGCCCTTGTGGAGGCCCAGACCCGCGACGGCGCCCTTGTTGGCGTGCTTGTACTCCTTCTGCGGGAAGCCCCGCATACCGGAGATCACGTTGTCACCGAGGACCTTGGCCTGGCGCAGCGCGTGCTGGGCGTTCGGCGGGCACCAGGCGCCCTCGCCGGTGGCGAGGTCCGGGACCTGGGCGTTGTCACCGGCGGCCCAGATGTAGTCGCTGCCCTGGGCCTGGAGGGTCGGGGCGGTGTCCACATGGCCGCGCGGGCCGAGCGGGAGGCCGAACCGGGCCAGCGCCGGGTTGGGCTTGACGCCCGCGGTCCACACGATGGTGTTGGAGTCGACCTCGAGGCCGTTCTTGAGGACGACATGGCCGTCGACGCAGGAGTTCATCGAGGTCTCGAGGTAGACCTCGATACCGCGCTTCTGCAGGTGCTCCAGACCCCACTTGCCCAGCTTCGGGCCGACCTCGGGGAGGATCTTGTCGGCGGCGTCGACCAGGACGAAGCGCATGTCCTCGCGCTTCACGTTGGGGTAGTACTTGGCCGCGTCACGGGCCATGTCCTCGACCTCGCCGATGGTCTCCGCGCCGGCGAAGCCGCCGCCGACGAAGACGAAGGTGAGCGCCTTGCGGCGGATCTCCTCGTCCGTGGTGGAGTCGGCCTTGTCGAGCTGCTCGAGGACGTGGTTGCGCAGGCCGATGGCCTCCTCTATGCCCTTCATACCGATACCGTTCTCGGCGAGACCGGGGATCGGGAAGGTGCGGGAGACCGCGCCGAGGGCGACGACCAGGTAGTCGAAGGGCAGCTCGTACGTCTCGCCGACGAGCGGCTGGATGACGGCGACCTTGCGGTCCTGGTCGATGGTCGACACTCGGCCGGTGAGGACCTCCGCCTTGGGGAGCACGCGCCGCAGCGGAACCACGACGTGGCGCGGGGAGATGCTGCCGGCCGCAGCTTCGGGGAGGAAGGGTTGGTACGTCATGTACGAGCGAGGGTCGACGACCGTGACGGTCGCCTCGCCGTACCGCATCTTCTTCAGAATGCGGCGCGCCGCGTACAAGCCAACGTACCCACCGCCTACAACGAGGATCCTGGGACGCTCCGTGGTGCTCATGATTCGAGTATCCAGCACCCCAGAGGGGGGACCTCGTGAGCCCCTTCACAAGCATGGTGGGAGCATCTGCTACACTCCGCCGCCCCGGTGCTGGACGCCATACCGGCGTAGCGGAACCACTGGCTGAGCCGAGACGTTCCCACCCCTCTGAACAGGGCTTGTGACTGAACGCGGGAGTAGACCAGGCGGTCCGCGCGGAGGCACCGAACACCGCCCTGACACCTCACGATCCGGTCAGTTACGGGGCCCGGCCGCCGAAACCGCCCCAGAGCGCCGCATCGGGCGGCCACCAGGCACCTTTTTCATGTGAAGAGTTTCACGAACTTTCTCGGAGGGGGCTCGCGGAAGGCCTCCGAAGGGGGTTCCGCGGCCGCTCATACGTTATCCCGCCCGCTCAGGCGATGCTCCAGGCGATCCCGTCGAGGATGTCATGCTCACTCACCACGACCTCCTCGGCGCCGGTCCTTTCCATGATCGAAAGCAGGATGAGCGCCCCCGCGCCGATCACATCGACCCGCCCCGGGTGCATCACCGGGATCTCCGCCCGCTCGGCGTGGCCGACGCCGAGCAGTTTGCCCGTGATCTCGCGAACCTGGCCGAGGGTGATCCGGGAGTGGTGGATCGCGGAGGAGTCGTACTCCTTCAGACCCAGCGCGATCCCGGCCACGGTGGTGACCGAACCGGCAAGACCGACCAGCGCGTGGCCGTCCGCGGGACGGCAGGCGCGGCTGAGCGGCACGGTCCGCTCGGCCAGGTCCAGCGCCCGCTCCACATCGGCCCTTATGGCGGCGATCTGATCCTCCGTCGGGGGATCGGTGATCCGGCCGTCCACCACCAGATGGCGCTCGGTCAGCCGCACACAGCCGATGTCCACGCTGCGGGCCGCCCGCACCCCATCGCCGCCCTCGCCATCCTCGCCGCCCTCGACGAACTCCGTCGAACCGCCACCGATGTCCACCACCAGATACGGCCCGGCCATATGGTCATGGCCGGTGAGCTCCTTGGTGGCCCCGGCGAAGGAGAACTCCGCCTCCTGGTCCCCGGTGATCACCTCGGGCTCCGCACCCAGGATCTCCACGACCCCGCGCACGAACTCCGCGCGGTTCTCGGCGTCGCGGGAGGCGGAGGTGGCCACGAAGCGGACGCGCTCGGCGCCCAGCTCGCGGACGACCTCCGCGTACTCGCGGCAGGCGGCGAAGGTGCGCTCCAGCGCCTCGGGGGCGAGCCGGCCGGTGCGGTCCACGCCCTGGCCCAGCCGGACGATCTTCATCCGGCGGTCGAGCTCGATCAGCTCCCCGGTGGCCGGATCGGCGTCCGCCACCAGGAGCCGGATCGAGTTGGTGCCGCAGTCCACGGCGGCGACGCGGGTCATGCGCTCTCCTCCCGGCTCGGGTCATCGGCCCCGCGGGGGCTCACACACGGGCCCTTGCGCCACCACTCCGGCAGCATCGCGATCGCCTCGTCCCCCAGCGGATTGACCCCGGGGCCGGCCGCGAGGGAGTGGGCGACCAGTACATGCAGGCACTTCACCCGGTCCGGCATCCCGCCCGCGCTGGGGAAGCCCTGGAGCACCTCGACGGCGTCACGGCGCGCGATGTAGTCCTCGTGGGCGGCGCGGTAGGCGGCGGCCAGCTCGGGGTCGGTGCCCAGCCGGGCCGTCATCTCCTTCATCACGCCCTCGGCCTCCAGCGTGCCGATCGCGGACGCGGCGCGCGGACAGGTCAGGTAGTAGAGGGTGGGGAAGGGCGTACCGTCCTCGAGCCGCGGCGCGGTCTCCACGACGTCCGGATTGCCGCAGGGGCAGCGGTGCGCGATGGCGCGCAGGCCCCGGGGCACCCGGTTCAGCTGCTCCCGTACGGCGTGGATGTCCGCGTCGGTGGGCGCGGTGGGCTCCGTCTGGGGCGGGGGCGTATCCATGAGTGGGAAAGTTCTTCTTCGTTTCGATTCGTCATCGGGTGCGTCCGGCGGCCGGAGCGCGGCGCCTCAGCGGCGCGCGCTGCCCGCCCCCGCCGCGTCCGCCGTGTCCACGGCGTCCCAGAGGTTGGTGTACCAGGGGCGGCCGGCCGCGCCCTGGTCGGTGGAGTGCTCGGTGGAGCCGGCGCCGTCCACCACGCTGTAGCCGGTCTCGCCCGGCATCAGGAAGTGCAGCCGCTCCCGGGCCTGCTGCTCGGTGTAGGCGGGGTCGCGCAGCCGGGCCTTCCGCTCCCGCAGCTTCTTCACGTCCTCGCGGGCCCGCTGGGCCTCGTGCCGCTGCTCGGCGATGTCGGAGCGCTGGGAGATGTACTGCCGCATCGGATAGGCGAGCGCCACGACGAGGGAGCAGACGACCAGCGCGAGCAGGGCGGCCCGGCCGGTCAGCCGGCCACGGCGGCGCTTGGTGCGCACGCGGTAGACCCGGGCGGCGGCGTGCTCGCCGAGCGCCTTGAGCCTGGTCGCGGTGGAGAACCGTTCCCGATCCGCCGGCACGTCGCCTCCCCGGTGATGACTTCGCTTGGACAACGCCGTCGAGCGACGCCGTCCCCGGCCACGGTACGGGACCGGGGCCGGGGACGGGCGTCAGACGTGTCCGCTCAGCCCTTGAAGCGCGGGAAGGCGGAACGGCCCGCGTACACCGCGGCGTCGTCGAGGATCTCCTCGATGCGCAGCAGCTGGTTGTACTTGGCCACCCGCTCGGAGCGGGCCGGGGCGCCGGTCTTGATCTGGCCGCAGTTGGTGGCGACGGCCAGGTCGGCGATGGTGACGTCCTCGGTCTCACCGGAGCGGTGCGACATCATGCACTTGTAGCCGCTGCGCTGGGCCAGCTCGACCGCGTCGAGGGTCTCGGTCAGCGAGCCGATCTGGTTGACCTTGACCAGCAGGGCGTTCGCGGTGTCGCTGTCGATACCGCGGGACAGCCGCTCGGGGTTGGTGACGAAGAGGTCGTCGCCGACCAGCTGGACCTTGTCGCCGAGCTGCTCGGTGATGGTCTTCCAGCCGTCCCAGTCCTCCTCGTTCAGCGGGTCCTCGATGGAGACCAGCGGGTACGCGGCGACCAGCTCGGCGTAGTACGAGGTCATCTCGGCGGCGGACCGGGACTGGCCCTCGAACTGGTACGCGCCGTCCTTGTAGAACTCGGAGGCGGCGACGTCCAGCGCGAGCGCGATGTCCTGGCCCGGCTGGTAGCCGGCCTTCTTGACCGCCTCGAGGATCAGGTCGAGGGCCTCGCGGTTGGAGCCGAGGTTCGGCGCGAAACCGCCCTCGTCGCCGAGGCCGGTGGACAGGCCGCGCTCCTTCAGCACGCCCTTCAGGGTGTGGTAGACCTCCGCGCCCCAGCGCAGGGCCTCGGAGAAGGACTCCGCGCCCACGGGCGCGATCATGAACTCCTGGATGTCCACATTGGAGTCGGCGTGCGACCCGCCGTTGAGGATGTTCATCATCGGCACCGGCAGCAGATGGGCGTTCGGGCCGCCGAGGTAACGGAAGAGGGGGAGGTCGGACGCCTCGGAAGCGGCGTGCGCGACGGCGAGGGAAACGCCGAGGATCGCGTTGGCACCGAGCGAGGACTTGTCCGGGGTGGCGTCCAGGTCGAACATCGCCTGGTCGATCAGCCGCTGCTCGGTGGCGTCATAGCCGACCAGCTCGGGGCCGATCTGCTCGATCACGGCGAGGACGGCCTTCTCCACGCCCTTGCCGTTGTAGCGGTTCTTGTCGCCGTCACGGAGCTCGAGGGCCTCGAAGGCGCCGGTGGAGGCGCCGGACGGCACGGCGGCACGGCCGGTGCTGCCGTCGTCGAGGCCAACCTCGACCTCGACCGTGGGGTTGCCTCGCGAGTCGAGGATCTCGCGAGCTACGACGACGTCGATGGACGGCACGAGGTTCTCCTTCGTATGGGTCTGCGGTAGCAGCACGAGCCTAACGGGCCGGGAGGGCTGCGCCCCGCGTTCGCCCGCCCCACGAGACAGGGGCACGACACAAAAAGCCAGATTCTGGATCAAAAAGCCAGATTTCTTATGCATGGGGAAAGCCCCGGCCTGGCGCGCCATAGGGGCGGCACGCCCGGCCGGGGCTCGTTCTCGGGGGGCCGGCCTCAGGAGAGGTCCCCGGAGGGAGCCCTCAGGCCTGGGCCGTGGCCGGGGCTCAGCGGAGGTGCAGCTGCTGGCCCGGGAAGATCAGGTCGGCCTGCTCCACGATGTCCTTGTTCAGCTTGAAGAGCTTCTCCCAGCCGCCCTTGACGTCGTGGGCCTTGGCGATCTTGCCGAGGGTGTCGCCGGACTTGACCTTGTACTCGCCGTCACCCTTCTTGACCGGGCCACGGGTCTGCTGCCGCGTGGCGTGCTCGGGCGCGGTGCGCGGCTGCGCCTTCGGCTCGGCCTTCGGCTGGGCCGGCTGGGCGGCCGGGGCCGACTTGGTGGTCGCCGAGGACTGGTCCTGCGAGCCGGAGGGCGCGGACGGGGCGGACGGGCTGCCGCCGGAGGTCAGGCCCTTGCCGCAGACCGGCCAGGCGCCCTTGCCCTGGCTGCCCAGGACCTTCTCGGCGATCTGGATCTGCTGGGCCTTGCTGGCCTTGTCCGCGGTGGAGGCGTAGGCCGTGCCGCCGTAGGCGGCCCAGGTGGAGCTCGAGAACTGCAGGCCGCCGAAGTAGCCGTTGCCGGTGTTGATCGACCAGTTGCCACCGGACTCGCACTGCGCGACCTGGTCCCACTGCGAGGTGGTGGCCGCGGAGGCGGAGGTCGCCCCGATCAGCGGCACCGCCACAGCGGCACCGGCGAGACCGGTGAGCGCGGCGATACGGGTGACCTTGGAGGGGCGGCGGTGCTTCCCGTTGGACTTGAGCATCTTTGGTTCGTTTCCTCACCGACGCCTACGAGGTGAGCTGTCGGGTTCGGACGTGAGTTGCCCGGCCGGTCGCGATGGTCGCTCCCGGCTTCACCCCTAGCCGACAAGCCCGTATCCACAGGCCACTCGGCACCTACCTTGGGTCCCCCGCTCCTGCCTTCGGCGCTGACGCGTCGGTTCCCCCCGACCGCCGGCAGGATTCGGCGTGACGATCGACGGTGCCCGCGGTGGCGAGCGGAAAGACGTTAAACACACCTTCCAAGAACGTTCAAACACCCCAAGGGCAGTGATTGGGGCTGTAATTGATCTCACCCGGCCCACATCGGCGCAGGTGGGGCCGGGTGCGGAGAGATCGGACACGAGGTGCGCCCCGGAAAATGTGACGAGATGTATGTCTCACCGGGTCCAGATCGGGCAATTCCCCCCGAATCACTGCTCCCTGATGGTGAGATCAAGTCGCTGACCAGGGATGATCAGATCGGGGTCGATCCCGATGAGGTCCTCGTTGGTTTCGTAGAGCCCTTCCCAACCGCGGGACACATTCTGATGCTCGGCGATCCCTGACAGGCTGTCACCGGGGCGAACAGTGTAATCGTCGTCCGTGGAGCCCTCGTCGCGGTCCGAGGCGCCGCGCGAGGCATGGCGCCCGGAGGGCCGTGCGCTCCCCGCGTCGCCGTCGTCGGCCCGCTCCCCGGCGCCCGGGGAGCCGCGGTGGCGGCCGGAGGGCGTCGGGTCGGCGGAGGGGTCCGCCGAGGGGCTCTTCGAGCCGTCCGACGCCGAGGGGCTGTCCGAATCCGAGGGACTGCCCGAGTCCGGGTCACCCGAGGCGGAGCCGTCAAGGCCGTCGGGGGACTTGGAGGTGCGGGGCGCGTCCGGCCCCTCGGCCGACCCGGACGCGTCCGGCGCATCCGGCTTGTCGGCCTTGTCGGCCTTGTCGGATGTCCCCGAGCGGTCCGCGTCCGAGGAGGAGCCGTCCCGCCCCCGGTCCCCCGGGTCGTCCCCGTCGCGGCCCGCCCCCGGGTCCGAGTTGGCCGTGCTGCCGGGGTCCACATCGGGGGCGCGGCCGCCGTCGGTGAGCCCGGCGCCCAGCGCACAGCTCGGCCAGGCGTCGGGGCCGCGGGGGGCGCGCGAGGCCGCCCGCGCCGGGATCATATTGGTGAGGGTCGC
>NZ_JBHYVB010000110.1:10493-19971 GCF_042750115.1 Streptomyces sp. NPDC059455 | reverse complement strand
CCGCCCCCCCCGCCCCCCCCCCCCGACCGCGCCCCCCCCCCCCCCCCCACATCACTGACAGCCCTCGGGGCCGCGGTCGCCGAGGATCGCCTCGGCGACGGATATCTGCTGGGAGCGGCTGGCGAGGTCGGGGCGCGGGGCGTACTCCGTGCCGCCGTACTTCTTCCACATGTCGAGGGTCAGCTGGAGCCCGCCGTAGAAGCCGTTGCCCTCGTTGGCGCTCCACATACCGCCGCTCTCGCACTCGGCGACGTGATCCCATGTGGCGGTCTGGGCGGCCTGTGCGCCGGTCGCCCCGAAGAGGGGGATGGCGAGGCCCGCTCCCGTGACCCCCGCCGCGACGATGATGGCCGGGGCCTGACGGGGGCGACGGTGTCGACCATTACCGGAACGCATGCGATTGACCTCTCCTATGGCGCTATGGCGCTATGGCGACAGGGTTTGCCGGTGAACATAGCGAGGGCACTCGATCATCACAAGGCGATGTATCCCAGGTCACGCCAAGGTCACACGGCTGATCATTCGTCACGTATGTCCGGCCGTACGGGCCTTGAGGGTCTCAGCCGCCCATTTCGGGGGCTTCAGCCGTCCGCGGAATTCCAGGTCACCGGGAGCGTGCGCAGCCCGCGCATGATGAGCCCGCCGCGCCACCGCAGATCGTCCGGATCCTCCGCGAGCCGCAGCCCGGGGAGCCGCCGCAGCAGGGTGGCGATCGCGGTCTGGGCCTCCAGGCGGGCCAGCGGGGCGCCCAGACAGTAATGGATGCCGTGGCCGTAGCCGAGGTGCTGGTTGTCCCGGCGGGTGAGATCGAGGACGTCCGGCTCCGCGAACCGCTCGGGGTCCCGGTCGGCCGCGGCGAGCACCACCAGCACCGGCTCCCCCTCGGCGATGTGCTGCCCGGCGAGGGTGAGCGGCTCGGTGGCGAACCGCCAGGTGGCGATCTCCACGGGTCCGTCGTAGCGGAGCAGTTCCTCGACCCCGGCGGCGAGCAGCCGCTCGTCCCCTTCTTCCAGGGCCCGCTGTATGAGGGCGCGCTGCTCCGGATGGCGCAGCAGCGCGTAGACGCCGTTGCCGATGAGATTGACGGTCGTCTCGAAGCCGGCGAAGAGAAGGATGAAGGCCATGGCCGCGGCCTCGTTCTCGGTGAGGTGCTCACCGTGGTCGCTGGCCCGGATCAGGCCGGAGATCAGATCCTCCCCGTCCTCTTCTTCCCCGCGCTCGGCGAGTTCCAGGCGCTTGCGGTGGATCAGCTCGCCCAGATACGCCCGGATCCTCTTCACGGCGCGGGCCACTCCGCCGCGCGGGCCGCCGCCGTGCCGGATCATCGCGCCGGCCCAGTCCCGGAAGTCGTCCTGGTCCTCGCGCGGCACCCCGAGCAGATCGCAGATGGCGTAGATGGGGAGGGGGAAGGCGAACTCATGGATGAGATCCGCCTCTCCCCTCTCTTCTCCCCTCTCTTCGAGGGCGTCGATGAGCTGATCGGTGAGGGCCCGCACCCGGGGGGCGAACGCGGCCACCCGGCGCGGGGTGAACGCCTTCGACACCAGCCGCCGCAGCCGGGTGTGGTCGGGAGGGTCGATATTGAGCAGATGTGTCATCAGCTCGGCGCGCCGTTCGCCCGGGATGCCCACCTTGCCCTTGGCATGGGCCGCCGCACTGTGCCGCTGGGGGTTCTTCGAGAGCCGGGGATCGGCCAGCGCCCTCCTGGCATCGGCGTATCGGGTCACCAGCCAGGCGTCCACACCGCTGGGCAGCGTGGTCCGGTGCACCGGGGCGTGTTCGCGTAGCCAGGCGTACGCCGGGTAAGGATCGCTGGCGAACTCCCAGGTGAAGAGGGTGGGAGCGGAGCTGTCACGGGGCTGTTCCGACACCCCCCGACGATACCGGCGCGAGGCCGCCCGCCCCCGGTCCGCCGGAAGTAACGACAGAAACGACAGACAAGAGAAATAAGGGAATAAGCAGAACAAAGAGAATAAGAGAGTTATGACCGGGATGAATGTCTAGCGGAATTCCTCATTCATCTCCACACACCCTTCACCACCCACACACAGCCGGGGTCGAATGCCCGGATATCTGATGGCTGGGACGGCCGTTCGGCGGATGCCCGCGCCGCCCCGATACGAACCCCCCGGGACATGCTCTGACGTCGGTCAACGCGGTGAACTGGCGGTGTGGCTGAAACGACGTCAGGTGAACGAATGGGACTGGGGCACATGCACGGGGCCCAGTGATACCGGTGATACGATCACCGCGCTTGCCAGGCGAGCCAAGGGCGCGTAAGACACACGGCGATCCGGCACATCACGCCGAGAGGATCCCCACTCTGAGGAGCATTATGCCGCCAGTCGGGCATACGGAGCCGTTCCGGCGCACCGACTCCTGTGCGCTGCCGTCGGCAAGACGAGTGCGATGTCCCCGGAACCCGCGGGCGCCGTACGGGCGCTGACTTACCGCCGCCTCGAACATTCCAGACGCATAAGGCACCACACCTCCCTAAAGTCCCTGGCGGTCTAGTCGTTTAAAGAGAGTCTCAATGACGCAATATCTACAGGATCCAGCGCTCTGGGCCCTGATCGCTGGCACGCCTCTCGCCGCAACCGCCATTATCCGCGGGCGAAGGACGCGAGCGAATCTGCGCCAGGAGCAGGCGGAGCTAGAGAAACGCGCGGCCGACCTCGAGAACAATTACGCCGAGGCGGTGCAGGAGGCCCACAACCGCGCCGAAGAGGCCACCAAGAGCGCGCTGAAGTCCGCCATGCGGACCCTTCAGGGTCTCGCCAACGAGCAGCAGCTGGCCCTCTCCAAGACACAGGAAAAGTACGGCGAGCACCAGCTTCTCCAGGACCTCCTGGAGATCGACCATATGAACTCGCAGTTCGGTCGGCGTGCCCAGTCCATCGCGGTGCTCTGTGACGGCTGGCTGGGCCGGCAGCGAGCCGTTGCCTCGGTGTATGACGTGGTGCGCAGCGCCAAGGGCCGCATCCGTCACTACACCCGGGTGGAGATTCGCTCGCAGAGCAACTTCGCCCTGGTGAGCCGGGCCGTGGAACCGGTCGCGCTGGCGCTGGCCGAGCTTTTGGACAACGCGACCAGTTACTCCGCTCCCGACTCGCCGATCGACATCACCATTCGCACCGTCCCCAAGGGCGTCTGCGTCATCATCGACGACGCCGGCGTCGGTATGAACGAGGAGGAGAAGAACCGGGCGGACAAGCTGCTCTCGGCCACGCACGCCACCGGTGTAACGGGACTGGGCAATCCGCCGCAGTTCGGTTTCGCGGTGATCGGTGTGCTCGCCGCGCGCTATGGCTTCACGGTGTCCGTCGATTCGGCCTCTCCCTACGGTGGTGTACGCGCGGTCGTGCTTCTCCCCGAGGACCTTCTGACCAATATGCCCGAGCCGGAAGAGCAGCCGACGACCCACGCTCCCCCAGCGGCCGAGCAGCTGGAGCCGAGCGGTTCCGCCGTGGCCAGTTCCACCGTGAGCGGTGCCACCGCCGGGGGCCTGCCCAAGCGTCGCCGTAAGGGCGCGATTTCCATCGTCCCGAGAGCGGACGCCACTGCCGCCGCCCGGACGAGCGAGGAAACCGCATCGATCATGGGCGCGTTCCAGCGCGGCACTCAGTCCGGCCGCTCAGCAACCCCGAACAGGGAAGGGCATGATCCTCAGTGAACAACGACCTGTCATGGATGCTTGAGAGCGCCCTGGAAGTACCAGGGGCTCGTCATGCGATCCTGGTTTCCGCCGACGGTCTGCTGATGGCCCGTTCTCAAGAGGTCAAAAAGGACGAGGCCGACACCGTCGCGGCGGCGATGAGCGGCATCCAGTCGCTGAGCCGCACCATGGCCGGCTTCTGTGGTGGCACCCATATGACGTGGCGCCAGACCCTGGTCGAGTTCGACGGTGGCTGGGTCTTCCTCATCTCCGCGGGTGAGGGCGCGTATCTGGCGGTCTCCTCGGCGCCGGATGTCGACATGGCCGACATCACCTTCCGGATGCAGCAGCTTGTCGGGCAGCTCGGCAAGGCGCTGACCACACCACCTCGCGAAAACACCGGAATTCAGGCATGAGGGCACCCGGCGAGCAGGAGCCCGAATCCGCTCAGTTAGTGCGACCGTACGTCATCACCAATGGTCGAGGGCTTCCGGAGAACGACCAGTTCAACCTGATCACGCTGGTCACCGCCTCCGAGGAGAGACCCCCCAGCCATCTTGACCCGGAGAAGCGCGGGCTCCTGGAGCTGTGCTCGGGTGGATATCTCTCGGTCGCGGAGATAGCCGGACACATGGGACTTCCGATCGGCATCGTGAAGGTCCTGCTGTCCGACCTCTCCACGGACGGGTATCTCGTCACCCGCGCACCCGCGCCTCCCGCGCAGCTTGTCGACGTTTCGCTCCTTCAGGAGGTGCTGGATGGGCTCCAGGCCCGTTTCGGATGAGGACGTCTATCTGAACGAAGCGGTGCAGATCGCGGCCAAGATCCTGGTCGTGGGGCATTTCGCGGTCGGAAAGACGACGTTCATCGGCACCATGTCCGAGATTCCTCCGCTGCGCACCGAGGAGCGGATGACTCAGGCCGGAGCCCATATCGACGACCTCATGGGCACCCGGGGCAAGACCACGACCACCGTGGCCATGGACTTCGGCCGGCTCACGCTCAGCGACAGACTTGTCCTGTATCTCTTCGGCACACCCGGACAGGAGCGCTTCGTCCAGGTGTGGGAGGACATGACCCGAGGCGCTCTCGGGGCACTGATCCTCGTCGATCCCGAACGGCTCAAGGAATCCTTCCCGGTGATCGACCTGGTGGAGCACTACGGACTGCCCTATGCGATTTCCGTCAACCACTTCGACGGCACGCCGGCCCGCCCCGACAACGAATTGCGCGAGGCGCTCGACCTGCTGCCCGAGACCCCGATCGTCACCTGTGACGCACGTGACGAGAAGTCATCGGCCAACGCGCTGATAACGCTTGTCCGTTACCTACAGGAACGTACCCGCTAGGAGCACCTGATGAACATGCAATCGGATTTTCCGGCGGCGCCACCACCCGGCTGCCCCGCCCATGGCAGTGGCAAGCGGGTGCCGCTGTACGGGACGGAGTTTGCCGCCGATCCGGGTGCCTACTACACCTACATGCGCTCGTATGGCCCGACCGCACCGGTGGAACTCTCCCCGGGCGTCGACGCCACGCTGGTCACGGACTACTCGGCGGCGCTCCAGCTGCTGCAGAACCCGGACACCTTCCGGAAGGACTCGCGCCGCTGGCGTGAATACAACGAGGGCAAGGTCTCCCGGGACAATCCGGTCGTCCCGTTGCTGGAGTACCGGCCGAACTGCATGTTCACCGACGGCGCCGAGCATATGCGGCTGCGTCAGGCGGTGACCGACAGCCTGGCCCAGGTGGACACGCATCGGCTGAGCCGCCATGTCGAACGCGTCGCGGACTATCTGATGGACCAGTTCCTCTCCCGCGGCTCGGCCGATCTGCTCAATGATTATGCCAAACTGCTGCCGCTGTTTGTTTTCAATGAGCTTTTCGGATGCCCGGCGGAGATCGGTGACCGGGTCATCTTCGGTATCTCCGGTATTTTCGACGGAATCAATGCGGAGAAGGCGAACGAGGTACTCGGCCAGAGCGTCGGCGAACTCGTCGCATTGAAGCGCAAGCAGCCCGGTGACGATGTCACCTCCTGGCTTATGCAGCACCATGCCCAGCTGAATGATGAGGAAATGGCTCATCAGCTGGTGCTGCTGCTGGGTTCCGGTGCCGAGCCGCAGCGGAATCTCATCGCCAATGCGCTGCTGCTACTGCTCTCGGATGAGCGGTACGCGGGGGCCGGACTGCTGGTCGAGGACGCCCTCGACGATGTGCTGTGGAACAGCCCGCCGATGGCCAATTACGCTCCGCATTACCCGGTTACCGATGTGGACTTCGCCGGGACCCGGCTGCGGGCGGGCGATCTGGTGATGGTCTCCATCGCGGCCGCGAACAGCGACCCCGCGCTGTCCGCCTCCCGGCAGCAGCTCAGCAAGCGCGCTCACCTGGCATGGAGCGCCGGTCCGCACGCCTGCCCGGCCAAGGACACCGCTCAGCTGATCGGCGTGGTGGCCATCGAGAAGCTGCTCAACAAGCTGCCGGACATCGAGCTCGCGGTGCCCGAGTCGAGCCTGACCTGGCGCCCCGGCCCATTCAACCGAGGGCTGACCGCGCTGCCTGCCCGATTCACTCCGATACGTACGGATAAACAGCCCGTTACGCAGCAACAAATCCCCACGGGTGACCATCGCACCCACGCCCAGAATAAGCAGGAGAAGGGCGGCTTGTGGAGTTCGTTCCTCTCATGGTGGCGAGCGTGATCTAGGTCACATCGGGAACCCATTTCATACCGCATGAATGTTCAATTGAACGGGTAGGCAGTGTTGCGCAATTTATGTTGGCCAAAATCTAAGAGGAGCTGTCGTGAGGTCTCCCGCCGCCGGCGACATCACTGTCGGTCGACGATCAGCGGTTTCACTCATATCCCGACCGCACCCCCACCCCTGCGGCCAATCGAACACCTACCCTAATTTCGCGGAAGCACACGCGATGGGAGCCCAGATACCCGCCCCCCGGGGCGGGTATCTTCTCGTGGTACCGGAACACCGGGTATCACCGCCGCCTAAACCAAAACAGCCGTTCCTCTCGATTCAGCGGGAGGTTCGATGAACGGTCTCCGTTCGGGTGAGGCACTGCTCGGTGACCTCGCCACGGGCCAGCTGACCCGGCTGTGCCACGTGGCGGGGCTGAGCGAGGCCGATACGGCCGCGTACACGGGGGTGCTGATCGAGAGTCTGGGGGCCACAGCCGGACGGCCGTTGGCGCTGCCGCCCCCGTCGCGCACCTTTCTCTCCGACGACCACAGCCCCGTCGAGTTCTCCCTGGCCTTCCTGCCGGGCCAGAGCCCGGATCTGCGAGTGCTGGTGGAGCCGGGCTGCTCCAGCGGGGACGACCTGGCGGAGAACGGCCGGGCCGGTCTGCGGTCGATTCACGCCATGGCGGACCGCTGGGGATTCTCGACCGACCAGCTCGACCGGATCGAGGACCTGTTCCTCCCCCCGTCCCTCGAGGGCCCGATGGCCCTGTGGTGCGCCCTGGAGCTCCGCCCCGGCGGCGTCCCCGGGGTCAAGGTCTACCTCAACCCCTCGGCGAACGGCGCCGACCGGGCCGCCGAGACGGTCCGCGAGGCGCTGGCGCGGCTGGGCCATCGGCAGGCGTTCGACTCGCTGCCCCGGGCGGAGGGCTTCCCGTTCTTCGCCCTGGACCTCGGCGACTGGGACGCCCCGCGGGTGAAGGTCTACCTCAAACACCCCGGGATGTCCCCCACCGAGGCGGGCTCCCTGCCCCGGATGACCCCCGCACCGGGCCGGGAGGGGCTGGAGGAGTTCTTCCGCACCGTCGGTGACTTCCCCGCCGGGGACCTCGCCGACGACGAGGGCACCGACCGGCTCACCGGGCGCCCCGCCCTCACCTGCCACTCCTTCACGGAGACGGCGACCGGGCTGCCCAGCGGATACACGCTCCACGTACCCGTCCGCGACTACGTCAGGCACGACGGCGAGGCGCGAGAGCGGGCCGCGGCCGTGCTGCGCAGCAATGCCATGGACAGCGCAGCCCTCGACCGGGCGCTGGCCGCCGTGAGCCCGCGTCCCCTCGGCGACGGCGTGGGCCTGATCGCCTATCTGGCACTGGTCCACCAGCGCGGCCGGCCGCGGCGGGTGACCGTCTACGTCTCCTCCGAGGCGTACCAGACCCGGCCGCCCCTCGAGACGGTCCCCACCCGTGACCGGGTGCGGGCACGGCTCTGAACTCCGCCGGGACGCCGAACACCGAGCAAGCCGAGCACACCGAGCACACCGAGCACACCGGGACACCGAACTCCGGGACACCGCACGCCGAGCACGCCGAAATACCGAACGACGAACAGACAGGAGCAGGGGCAGCGTGGAGCCGTACAGGATCAAGGTTGTCGAACCGATACCCGTCACCACACGGCAGCAGCGCGAAGCGGCGCTGAAGCGTGTCAACTACAACCTCTTCGACCTGCGCGCCGAAGAGGTGACCATCGACCTGCTCACCGACTCGGGCACCGGGGCGCTGTCCGCCGCCCAGCTCGCCGCGGGGATGGCGGGCGACGAGTCCTACTCGGGCTCCCGCTCGTTCTACCGCTTCCACGAGACGGTCACCGAGCTCACCGGCTACGCCCACATCCTCCCCGCCCACCAGGGGCGCGCCGCCGAGCGCGTGCTGTTCACCACCCTGCTGGAGCGCGGCGACCTCGTGCTGTCGAACACCCACTTCGACACCACCCGGGCCAATGTCGAGCTGAACGGCGCCGAGGCGCGCGACCTGCCGTGCCCCGAGGCCAAGAACCTCGACAGCACCGACCCGTTCAAGGGCAACATCGACCTGGACGCGCTCGCCCGGACGCTGTCCGGGCCCGACGGCTCCCGGGTCGCCGTGGTCGTCATGACCATCACCAACAACGGCGGCGGCGGTCAGCCCGTCGCCATGGAGAACCTCAAGCGGACGGCCGCCCTGTGCCGTCAGCACGGGGTGCCGCTCTTCCTGGACGCCGCCCGGTTCGCCGAGAACGCCTGGCTGGTCACCCGCCATGAGCAGGGCTACCGCGACCGCACCCCCCGGCAGGTCGCGGAGGAAGCGTTCCGCCTGACGGACGGCTGCATGATGAGCGCCAAGAAGGACGGCATCGTCCACATCGGCGGCTTCATCGGCACCAACGACCCGGAGCTCGCCCAGAAGTGCGAGCTGCTCCTCATCGCCACCGAGGGGTTCGCGACCTACGGCGGTCTGGCCGGACGCGACCTCGACATGATGGCGCAGGGGCTGACCGAGGTGACCGAGCCGAGCTATCTCGCCGAGCGCGCCGAGATCGCCTCCCACCTCGCCCACCGGGTCCGCGCCGCGGGCGTGGACATCGTCGAGCCGCCGGGCATGCACGCGCTCTACCTCAACGCCGGGCGGTTGCTGCCGCACATCCCGCCGCACCAGTACCCCGGCCACGCCCTGGCCTGCCAGCTCTACCTGGAGGGCGGCATCCGCTCGGCCGAGCTGGGGTCGCTCTACCTCGGTGAGGAGGACGAGCACGGCAACCCGATCAAGAGCGCGCCGTACGAGCTGGTCAGGCTCGCCCTGCCGCGCCGGGTCTACACCCGCAGCCACTACGACCACGTGGGCGAGACGCTCGCGAAGATCGCCAAGAACGCGGACCAGGTGTACGGCTTCCGGATCACCGATCAGTCCCCGATCCTGCGCCACTTCCGCGCCACGCTGGAGCCGGTGCCCGTCAGGGGCTGACCGCGGCACGGCCGTGGCGGGGGCGCGGCCCCCGCCCCCCCCCGCCGCGGGCGCCCACCGCGGGCGCGCCCCCGCCCCCCCCCCCCAGCGCGCCACACCGGCGCACACCTCCGCGCGCCC
>NZ_JBHYVB010000110.1:5673-10483 GCF_042750115.1 Streptomyces sp. NPDC059455 | reverse complement strand
ATTGCGTCGGCAGGGTCTGTTGTGTATACGTGACTGCGCGGGTGCCGGTCTGGGTGTTCCGGCGGCACGGGGGTCCGCGGGCCCGGCACCGGACGCCACCGGTGCCGGGCCCTCGTCGTCGTACGCGCCCGCACCCCGCGCCCATACCGCTCAGCCGTTGCCGAACGAGCCGCTGCCACCCTCGCGCCAGGTGGGCCGGTCCTCGGTGCCGCGCTTGCCGGAGTCGCGGGTCCCGGAGCCGCCCAGCTCGGACGGGAACCGGCGGCCGCCGTCCCGGTGCAGCTCATCGGGCTCGCGGTGCTGGGTGACATAGCCGACGCGGTCCTCGTCGTCCTGGTGCCCCGGGCCATGGCCCGCCGCCCGCGCCTCATGGTCGGCCTCCTGGGCCCTCTGCCAGGAACCGGCTCGGCGTTGCGGCCGCTGGGGCGGGACCGGCTCACGGGCCCGTACCCGTATCCCCCACCACACGGCCCCGACGCACAGGATCACGACCACCAGCCCGACGATGAACGGCCCCGTCCCGACCAGCAGGTCCCGGGTCACGGCGAGATCCTCGGTGTACGTATCCATGGCGGCCGGGTACCCGGACCGGTCCGGATATCACTCCGGCCCCATGGGCGTCACGCCTTGCCCGGCGCCGTCGGGGAGCCGTGTGTCATCGGGGAGCCTCGTGTCATCGCGGAGCCCCCCGCGTCACCGCCCCGCGGACCCCTCCGCCGCCCGGATCGCGTCGCGGTAGGCGCGGGCCGCCGCGCGCAGCGCCGCCTCCGGGTCCACGCCGTCCGCCTCGGCCCGCACCGCGAGCGCCAGCAGCTCATAGCCGATGCCCGCCCCGTCGGGCAGGGCCACGTCGAGCCCGGCTATCCGGGCCCGGGAGGCCAGCTTGGCGGTCAGCGCGAGCGAGGGCTGACCGAGCGGCACCCCTTCGGTGACCGAATCGCGCCGCTTCTCGGCCGCCTTGGTCCGCAGCCAGTGGCGCTGGACGTCCTCCGGGGTCTCGGCGGCCTCGTCGCCGAAGACATGCGGATGGCGGTGGATCAGCTTGTCCACGATGCCGCCCGCCACATCGTCGATCGAGAACGGGTGCTCGGGGTCGTCCTGGGCGATCCGGGCGTGGAAGACGACCTGGAGCAGCACATCGCCGAGCTCCTCGAGCAGCGCCTCGCGGTCGCCCTCCTCGATGGCCTCGACGAGTTCGTACGCCTCCTCGATGCCGTACTTCACCAGCTCCTCGTTGGTCCGGGTGCCGCTCCACGGGCACTCGGCCCGGACCCGGTCCATGACCTGCACCAGATCGAGCAGCCGCGCGCCCGGCAGATCGTAGGAACCGGGCAGCAGCTCCAGGTCCGGCATCGCCTCACGGCCGGATCCGGCCAGCCGCGCCAGCCCGTCGGTCAGCTCGGACTCGCCCTCGGCGGAGGTGATCACGACGGCCGTGCGGCCGCCCTCCGCCACGCAGTAGTCGACCAGCTCGCGCGCGCCCGGTGCGCCCGGCTCCACCTCGACACCCGCGTCCCGCAGATAGGGCAGCTGCGGATGGTCCGGGTCGCCGGAGAGCACCCGGTCGGCGCCGCGCAGCGCCTGCCAGGCGGGCCAGGACAGCAGTCCGGGCGCCACCCGGTGGCTGGTGGTGAGAAGGACGATGCGCCCGGTGGGGGCGGCGGCGTCGGCGGGGACGGGCGAGTCGGGTGCGGTCACCCTTGCAACGTAACTTACGCCTGCTCGGGGGTACCGCCGGAGGTGCGCAGCCAGGCCTCCTTGGCCAGGACGGCGGTGCCCTGGGTGTTGTCCCACTTTCCGTAGCGGGGGTTCACCCGGATGTCGAGCGCCTTGGAGGTCTGGGTGAACACCTCGTTGACCTTGGAGGTGCCCAGCTTGCGCAGCAGGCCGTTGCGGGTGAGGTCCATCCGGACCGCCTCGTCGATCCCGCCGGGCGCGATGCCCTGCTGGAGATACAGGGCGCGCAGGGCGGTGGCCCCGCCGCTCTGCTGCTCGGCGGCGGAGCGGGCGCGCTGGACCTCGCGGCGGCTGGGGCTGATCCCGTTGTCCTTACCGGCCCGCTCAATCACCCGGAACTGGATCATCCGGATCAGCGTGTCCTGGCTCAGCCGGCCGCTGCCCGCGACCATCTGAGCCGCCTTCGGGTCGCTGCCCTGGGCCTGGCGGACGGCCTTGACCTGCGCCTGGAGCTGGGACACGGTGATCCGTCCACCGTCCAGGACCGCCGCGGCACCGGGCCGCGGGGCGTCGCCGCACGCGGTGATCAGCGGCGCGGAGAGCAGCAGCGCGGACGCGGCGGAGACGGTGAGCGCAGTACGGCGGCGGATCATTGAGCCTCCCGGCAGAGATCGTGCGGCGCGACAAACGATCTGGCGTTGATCGATGGTATGGAGTCGGCGCGGCCTAGGCCACTGCTTGGACAACGATTCACCACGGTCTTGGTCAGCCTCCTGGCCGCCCCCGGCCCCGGCAGGCTAGCGCGCGGGCAGCCTCGTATTGGGGCAGCCGCCCAACACCCGCCGTATCGCGGTCTTCTCGGCCCCGGTCACCCACAGCCCGTAGGTCTTCTTCACCGCCACCTGGTGCGCCACATAGTCACAGCGGTACGCCTTGTTGGGCGGCAGCCAGGTCGCCGCGTCGCCGTCGCCCTTACGGCGGTTGGCGGAGGCGTCCACGGCGATCAGATTGAGCGGATCGTTGGCGAACTCCAGGCGCTTGTCCCGGTCCCACTTCTGGGCGCCCTTCTGCCAGGCGTCCGACAGCGCGACCACATGGTCGATGTCCACCTTGCTGCGGCCCCGGACGAACCGGATATCGCGGCCGGTGTACGGATCGTCGGTGAGCGTGCCCGAGGCGACCAGGCAGTGGCCGTCGCGGAATCTCACGTCCTTCAGGTCCCGCTTGAGGATGTCATCGCGGGTCCCGCAGCCGTTGTCGTCGGTGTCCACCCACGAGCTGCCGAACTCACTTCGCTCGTAACCCGTCTTCGGCGCACGGCCTTTGACTGTGAGCGAGGACACAGCCGCCAGGGCCGAGCCGGACGCCGCGGGCCGACTCGGACCGCCCCCGCCCTCGTCAGCGCCCTTGCCGTCCTGGTCACCGGCCTTGCAGCCGCCGACCGCCAGCAGCGCGACCAGCACCGCCGCGGAACTTCGCATCGGTATGCGAAACCGTCCCTGCAACCTTCCCGCCCCCTTCGCGTATCTTTTCGCACAGACCGCCCACACGATAAGGACCCTGGATGGACACGGCCGCAACCGCTCCGCCCGGCACCGGCGCCGAGGGGGCGACCGCCATCATCAGGGGGCGTACCCGGCTCCTCGCGAGGGCAGGCGTACTGCGGCAGCCGCGGGCCGATCCGTACTGGCTGGCCCTCGCCCTCTTCGCCGCCTTCACGGCACTGTCGGTCTGCCGCTACCGCCGCATGGCCACCATGTCCTGGGACCTGGGCATCTTCGAGCAGGCGATACGGGCGTACGCGCACTTCCAGGCCCCCATAGCCGATCTCAAGGGCCCCGGCGCCAATATCCTCGGCGACCACTTCAGCCCCATAACGGCCCTGCTCGGCCCCGTCTACCGGCTCTTCCCCGGCCCGGTCACCCTGCTGGTCGCGCAGGCGGCGCTGTTCGCCGTCTCCGCCGTCCCCGTCACCCGCGTCGCCGCCCTGCTGCTGGGGCGCGGCCGGGGGCTCGCGATCGGCATCGCCTACGGGGTGTCCTGGGGCCTCCAGCGCGCCGTGGACTTCGACTTCCACGAGATCTGCTTCGCCGTTCCGCTCATCGCCTTCTCCCTGGAGGCGGTGATCCGCAGGCGCTGGTACCCGGCGCTGCTGTGGGCCGCCCCGCTGGTCTTCGTCAAGGAGGACATGGGCGCCACGGTGGCCGCGATCGGCGCGGTCGTCTGGATCCGCGCCCGGCGCGACCCCGAGCGCGGCCCCCGCGCCGTCCCGCTCGCCGTCGCGCTCATGGGCTTCGGCGTCGCGGTCTCGGCGCTCGCGCTCGGCGTGGTCATCCCCGGCTTCAACGGCGCCGGCTCGTACGACTATTGGGACAAGGTCGGCAGCGGCGGTGACCAGACCGGCACGATCCCGTTCGGCACCGCGCTGCGCA
This sequence comes from Streptomyces sp. NPDC059455, assembly GCF_042750115.1. Taxonomy (NCBI): domain Bacteria; kingdom Bacillati; phylum Actinomycetota; class Actinomycetes; order Kitasatosporales; family Streptomycetaceae; genus Streptomyces; species Streptomyces sp. NPDC059455. Next base: position 6,374 of record NZ_JBHYVB010000110.1, on the reverse strand, counting down.
CCCTGCTGTGGATCCTGCTGCCGACCACCGGGCTGCTGGCGCTGCGCTCCCCGCTGCTGCTGGCCGCCGTACCCACCCTCGGCTGGCGCTTCCTCTCCCACGACGACCACTACTGGGGCACCGACTGGCACTACAGCGCGGTGCTGATGCCGGTCGTCCTGCTGGCCCTGGTGGACGCCCTGGACCGGGTCCGCGACACCCACCGGCCCTGGCTCGCCTCGTACGCCCGTCAGCTGCCCGCCGCGGTGTGCGGCGCGGCCCTGGCGCTGTCGTCCTCCATGCCGCTCTACGGCCTCACCCAGGGCGCCACATACGACAAGTCGCCGCAGACGCGGGCGGTGGAGCGACTCCTGGACCGGATCCCGGACGGGGCGACGGTGGAGGCCAACGTCGGGCCGATAAGCCGGCTCACCAGCCGCTGCCGGGTGCTGTGGGTCGGCGCCACCCGGGACGTACAGCCGGACTACATAGCCCTCCAGGAGCCGCCGGAGCGCACCGAGCGGCAGGTGATCGAGTACGCCGGGCAGCTCCACCCGGGCAGCTCGTACACGCCCGTGGGCTCCACGTCCGGCTACTTCGTCCTCAAGCGGGGCTAGGGGTGTCCGACGGATCGTGACGCCTGCGGCGGGCTGCTCCCCTCCCCGCCCCTTCCCGCCCACGGGGGGCGCGCCCCCCCCCCCCGCCGGGCGCGCGGGCGCCGC
>NZ_JBHYVB010000110.1:0-5663 GCF_042750115.1 Streptomyces sp. NPDC059455 | reverse complement strand
GGGTTTTGGGGGTCCCGCGGGATGGGGAGGGCGGCGGGGGGCTGCCCCCCGCCCCGCCCCTCCCCAACCGGGGGGCACCGCCCCAGACCCCGGGGTCCAGGGGCGAAGCCCCTGCCACACGGCGGACACCCCGTAAGCCCGGCCGAGGCTCCGCGCCGGCTCAACCCATGGGCTTCGGGGCGGCTCAACCCATGGGCTTCGGGGCGATCAGGGCGAACGGCGCCCCCTGCGGATCCTTCACCAGCGACATCCGGCCCGCGACCATGTCGTACGGCGGGCGGAGGACCGTGCCGCCCTCGGCGGACACTTTGGCCGAAATGCGGTCGGTGTCCTCCACGGCGAAGTAGACCAGCCAGTGCGGAGGCACCTCCGGCGGCATCCCCTCCCGCAGCGGCTGGAGCCCGCCAACCGTGCGGCCGTCGACGGAGAGCGCGAAATAGCCCTCGGCGCCCTCGGCCTCCATGGGGGTCGACTCCACGCCCAGCGCCTCCGCGTAGAAGGCCGAAGCCGCCTCCCGGTCAGTGGTGTTGAGCTCGTTCCAGATCAACGTGCCCGGCTCGTTGACCAGGCCCGCGCCGGTGAAGCCGAGCGGCTGCCAGACGCCGAAGACGGCCCCCAGCGGGTCGGCCGCCACCAGCATCCGCCCGAGGTCCATCACATCCATGACCGGCATCAGCACGGTGCCTCCGGCCCGGCTGATGGACTCCGAGGTGGCCTGGGCGTCGGCGGAGCAGAAGTAGGTGGTCCAGACGGTCGGCGGCGGGGCCTCCTCGCCCACCGACTGCGCGGACATCACCCCCGCGACGGGCTTGCCCCGCAGGGTCCAGGTCGCATAGCCGCCGGCCTCCGGAGGGCCGACCTCTCCCTCCCAGCCGAACAGCCCGGAATAGAAGTCCAGGGCGGCCTGTTGGTCGGGGACCATCAGATCGATCCAGCAGGGCGTTCCGGGCTGATAGGACGTGACTTCGGGCATGGGGCCGCCTCCGTATCGCCACTTCCGGCCGTGCCCGGCCGGTACGGGATGCCCCCATGGCCCATTCTCCTCCGGCGGGGCCGTCACGCCACTCGGCGCGGACCGCTACCGCGCGCACCGGTCCGTTGACGAACCGTGAACACGGCCTCCCGGCCGCGGCAGACCGCCGAACCCGGCCGCCACGCCCGGCCGCCGCGCACAAAGCCGGGCGCCACACACACTGGCGGGCGGCGGCCGGCCCGCGAAGGCCGACCGCCGCCCGGCGGTGGTGAGAAGAGGGTGTGTCAGGCGCTGCCGACGGCGCTTCCGGCCACCCACTGGCTCCAGTCCATGTTCCATCCGTTGAGGCCGTTGTCCGGCTGGATGGTCTTGTCCTTGGAGTTCTTCACGATGACGACGTCACCGACCTGGGAGTTGTCGAAGAACCAGGTGCCGTCCGTGTTGGGGTCGCCCGCGCCCTTGGTGTCCGACAGCCCGATACAGCCGTGGCTGGTGTTGACGTTGCCGAAGATGGACTTGGCGCCCCAGTAGTTGCCGTGGATGAAGGTGCCCGAGGTGGACAGCCGCATCGCGTGGGGCACGTCCTTGATGTCGTACTCGCCCTTGCCGTCGTCGTCCGTGAAGCCGACCGTCGCACCGTTCATCCGGGTCTCCTTGAACTTCTCGGAGATCACCATCTGACCGTTGTAGGTCGTGTTATCGGGGCTGCCGGCCGAGATCTTGATCGTCTTGAACAGCTTGCCGTCGCGGACGACCTTCATCTCCTTGGACTCGGCGTCCACCGTGGAGACCTGGGAGCGGCCGATCTTGAAGTTGACGGTCTTCTCCTGGACGCCCTTGACACCGGACGACGCCTCGACGCCGTCCAGGTCCAGCTTCAGGGAGACGGTCGAACCCGCCTTCCAGTAGTCCTTCGGGCGCAGGTCGAGCCGGTCGCCGCCGAACCAGTGGCCGACCACCTGCTGGCCGCTGCTGGAGGTGACCTTGATGCCCGACTCGACGGCCTTCTTATTGGTCACCGCCTTGTCGAAGCGGATGGACACCGGCATGCCCACGCCGACCGTGGAGCCGTCCTCCGGCGTGAAGTTGGCGATGAAGCTGTTGGAGGGCGAGACGGTGGTGAAGGACGAGTTCTCGGTCGCCTTACGGCCCTTGGAGTCCTCGGCAGACGCCCTGATCTTGTACTGAGTGGCCCGCTCCAGCTGCCCACTCGGCTTCCAGGACGTCTTGTCGGGCGATATGGTCCCGGCCACGGTGTTGCCGGTCGCCGCGGACGTCATCGTGACGGAGGTGAGCTTGCCCTCGCTCACCGTGACCTTGGTGTCACTGTTGATGCCCGCGTTCGTCGCACCGGCCTTCGGCGTGATCTTGATGTGGGCGTCCGACGCGTCCTTGGCCGCCGCCTCGTCGACCTGCGACTGAGACTTGTGCCCGTCGTTCTTGGCGTCGTCGCCGCCGCCATCCCCGCCGCACGCGGCGAGAGTGAGTACGCCGCCGAGCACGGCGGCCACGGCCACCAGCCCCTTACGGCGCTTGCCGTCCGTCATCACACGCTTCTCCATTTGACCTGGATCTTGATCTGGACCCCAGAAACCCCGGACCTGCCCGATAAGAACGCCTGTACCTTTTAGCCGGTTCCACGCACGGCAAAACTGTGCGCGAGACCACTTAGCAAAGGCGCCACTCCAGCGTAAGACCCGCCGACACCCGGACCCGCACGGCTCAGCCGTCTTCGTCGCCCGGAAATCGCCCGGAATGCGGCTCTCCGGGCTCAATCGTCCTCGTCCAGGTCGGCGAAGGCCCCGGACCACTCGACGGAGCGCGGATCGTAGTCGACATGCTCGCTGCTCCAGGACGCCTGGGCCAGCTCCACCCCCGGCACCTCCTCCACCAGCTCGAACGGCTCGACCAGATAGGCCAGCGCCTCGGCCTCGTCCGACTCCACCATGCGGCGTGCGTGGCCCCGCTCCTCCGCGGCCATGGAATCGTCGCCGTCGATCCGCTCGTACGCCGCGCGCCGCAGCCAATCCGCATCGGCGATCTCGACCACAAGCTCCACACGAAGCCGGACAAACCGTGATGTCTCGGTACTCGTCATGCGACGGAGGTTAGGGGGCCGACCCGTCTCGCTTCCGCACGACCCGCAGTTGTCACTACGATCGGCGCACGGGGTCAATTTGCCGCAGCCTCAAGGAGGATGCCGTTGAACGCACGCCGACCGCTGCTGACCGCCGCCGCTGCCGGTTCGCTGCTGTGCGCCCTGTGGTTCGTCCCGTCCGCCAACGCCACCGTGGAGGACCCGGGATCGTCATCGACACCCTCGCGGACCTCCGACGGCTCGCCCGGGTCCGGGCTCAGGACCGAGGCAGTGCCCGACGGGGATCTGGCCGATACCGGCAGTGTGGACGTCACCCCGTATCTCTTCGGGGGCACGGCCTTCCTGGGGCTGGGTGTGGCGATGGTGACCGCCTCCGTGCGGCGCACCCGCCCGGAGGCGTACTGAGCGCTCCGCGGGAAGTGGCGCGAGGTGCGGTCGTTCATCCGCGGCCGCGTCGTGGCTGGTCGCCCACGCGGCGGGGCCGCATATCGACACGGCCCCGCGCCCCTTTGGGGCGCGACCGAACCGCACCGGACTTCAGCGAGGCCGCTCAGCCCCTTCGCTCGGGGGCGTATCACCTGGGGCGCATGGGGGGCGTACCAGCCCCCCACCGCTCGCTCAGCCCCCACCGCTCGCTCAGCTGAGGGGGCCGGTCACCGACTCCACGGCCCCGATCAGCTCTCCGGATCGTACGAACGCGTCCGCCGCCGCCAAGTCGGGCGCCAGATAGCGGTCCTCGCCCGGCCCCTCGACGCCCGCCCGGCGCACCGCCGTCAGCACCGCCCGGCTCGCGGGCGCGGGCTCCAGACCCTGGCGCAGCTCGATGCCCCGGGTGGCGGCGACCAGCTCGACGGCCAGGACGCGGGCCAGGCTGTCCACCGCCGTGCGCAGCTTGCGCGCCGCCGACCAGCCCATCGAGACATGGTCCTCCTGCATCGCGGAGGACGGGATGGAGTCGACCGAGGCGGGCACCGCGAGCCGCTTCATCTCGCTCACCAGCGCGGCCTGGGTGTACTGGGCGATCATCAGCCCCGAGTCCACGCCCGGGTCGCCGGCCAGGAAGGGCGGCAGGCCGTGGGAGCGGTTCTTGTCCAGCAGCCGGTCGGTGCGGCGCTCGGCGATCGAGGCGAGGTCGGCCGCCGCGACGGCCAGGAAGTCCAGGACGTACGCGACGGGCGCGCCGTGGAAGTTGCCGTTGGACTCCACCCGCCCGTCCGGCAGCACCACGGGGTTGTCCACGGCGGAGGCCAGCTCGCGCTCGGCGACCAGCCGGGCGTGCGCCAGGGTGTCCCGGCCGGCGCCCGCGACCTGCGGGGCGCAGCGGATCGAGTACGCGTCCTGGACACGCGGCGCATCGTCCTGGTGGTGCCCGGTGAGCCCCGAACCCGCCAGCACCCGCAGCATGTTGGCGGCGCTGGCGGCCTGCCCCGGGTGGGGGCGGATGGCGTGCAGCTCGGGCGCGAGGACGCGGTCCGTGCCGAGCAGCGCCTCCAGCGAGAGGGCGGCGGTCACATCGGCGACGGTGAACAGCCGGGCGAGGTCGGCGCAGGCCATGATCAACATGCCGAGCATGCCGTCCGTGCCGTTGAGCAGTGCGAGCCCCTCCTTCTCGCGGAGCTCGACCGGCTCGATGCCGTGCTCGGCCAGCAGCTCGGCGGCCGGTCGTACGGTCTTGTCGGGCCCCTCGGCCTCACCCTCGCCCATCAGCGCCAGCGCGCAGTGGGAGAGCGGCGCCAGGTCGCCGGAGCAGCCCAGCGAGCCGTATTCGTGCACGACGGGGGTGATCCCCGCGTTGAGGAGCGCGGCCATCGTCTCGACCACGACGGGCCGGACGCCGGTACGGCCGGACGCGAGCGTCTTCAACCGCAGGAACATCAGCGCCCGCACCACCTCGCGCTCCACCCGCGCGCCCATGCCGGCGGCGTGCGAGCGCACGATGTTGCGCTGGAGCTGGGCGCGCAGCTCGGGGCTGATGTGGCGCACGGCCAGCGCGCCGAAGCCGGTGGAGACGCCGTAGACGGGCTCGGGCTTGGCCGCGAGGTCGTCGATCACCTGCCGCGCCGCGGAGATGGCGTCGAGCGCCGCCTCGGAGATCTCGATCCGCGCGGTGCCGCGGGCTACGGCGATGACATCGTCGGCGGTCGTTCCGGACGTCCCCACCACCACAGTGTGCATATCCATATTCAGGCACCCTAGAGAGTGAATCCCCGCGTGTCACCCCACTGCCCGCTGTCTCCATCCCACCCCGGCCCCCGCTCCTCAATCGCCGGAGGGCTCGAACATGGGGCTCCGCCCCCAACCCCGCTCCTCAAACGCCGGAGAGGCTGAAACGGACTCCCGCCCCCGGCCCTGACCCACGTGCACCGAGGGCCCGGCCCCGCTGGGGCCGGGAGACGCAAACCCGCCGGGCCCGAAGGCACAGCCCGGCCGGGGCCCGGGGCGCAACCCGCCGGAAGCCCAGGGGCAGAGCCCCGCGCGCGCCCGGGGGCGCGGCCGGTGGCCCCGGGGCCCCGGGGCCCCCCCCCGGGCGGGGGGGCGGGCCCGGCCCCGGGTTGGGGGATGGGGCGGGGGGGGGGGCGCACGGGGGGCGGC
>NZ_JBHYVB010000109.1:30671-38613 GCF_042750115.1 Streptomyces sp. NPDC059455 | reverse complement strand
GCCAGTGCGCGCCCGCGTTGCCCGCCCCCCCGGGCGCCCCCGCGTAGTCCGGCCCCTCTGGCCCCGCCGCGTAGTCCGACCCCCACGGCGCCGCCGCGTCGTCCGGCCGCCACAGCGCCTCCGCCGTTCCGGCCGTGGCCGGGACGGACGGCTCCACCACTGGGCTTGAGGGCTCGGACACCCGCGCCACCGGCGCGATCCGCCGGGCCCCCGTCGCCTCGTCCCGTCGCCACAGCGCCTCCGGCATCCGGGCCGGGGTCGGACCGGACCCCTCCGCTACCTGGCCGGATGGCTCGGCCACCGGTGTCACGCGCGAGATCCGCCGCGCTCCCGTCGCGTCGTCCGGCCCCCACGGCGCCGTCGCGTCGTCCGGCCCCCACGGTGCCGCCACGTCGTCCGACCGCCACGACCCCGCCGTGTCGCCCGGTCTCCATGGCCTCGCCGTGTCGTCCCGTCGCCACGACCCCGTCGGGTCGTCGGGTCTCCACCGCGCCTCCGTCGACCCGAACGACCCCACCCCTGACGGCTCCGCCGCGCTCGCGGTGCTGTGCGTGGCGTTGGCCGTGCCACCGCTCGTAGCACCCGGCGCCGCCGTCACCCACGAGCCCCCTGACAACCTCGGAGCCGCCCCCGGCGCCCCGGGTAGGCGCACCCGGGCCAGCCCGCAGGGCACCTGGGGGGTGACGTACGGCAGGCGCAGCTCGCCGTCCCTCGTCCACAGGCCCGCGCCCGGGAGCCAGCCCTCCGGGGCCGGGAACTCGCGCAGGCGCCGCTCCGCCGGGCGCCATACGCCCACCCACGGCCGCCCGGCCCCGGCCCCGGCCCCGGATCCGGATCCGGATCCGGATCCGGATCCGCCCCGTCCGTCGATGCGGAAGGCGACCGCGCACACCTCGGGCGTCAGCACCTGCCCCGGCTGTACCGCGAACGGCGTGGCCTCCGACCACCCCGCGGGCCGCAGACAGTCCGGGAACCGCACCGGGCGGGTGCTGCCCAGCACGCCCCATCCCAGCCGCTGCTCGCCGGGCGCGTCGGACCGTACGAGCAGCAGACCGCTGTCGGGGTCGGCGAGCAGCAGCCGGTCGTCGCTGCGCTCGGTGATCTGGAGCAGCGGGCTGGTCTCGCCGCCGCGCCGCAGATCGACCACGACGGTCTTGGTGCGGCCGTCGAGTTCGCGGTCGAGGGCCAGCAGCTGGCCCGTACGGTCCAGCCAACTGCCGCCCGTACAGCGGCCGGGCACCTCGGCCAGGTGCTGGGGGGCGAGGACGCCGCCGCCGAACAGCAGCCAGACGGAGGTGGACCGCGGCCCGCGCCCCAGCGCGAACGCGCACAGGCCGCCCGGCGCGGGCGGCAGCAGCGAGACCTCGGCGCGGTCGATGCCGCCGAGCGGGCGCTCGCCGGTGCCGGGGCCGGTCGGGTAGAGCAGCGAGAAGGCGTGGTGGCCGGCCACTTGGCGGTGGATGAGCACCTGCCCGTCGGCCAGTGGCAGCAACTCGCTGTCCGGCTCCTCGGGCTGGGCGGCGGGCAGCGGCACGGCGTAGGGCTCCGGGCCGTCCAGCGTCCAGCGCTCGGGGTACCAGCAGCCCGCCTCCCCGCTGAGCGCGAGCCGCGCGCCGTACGAGCGGTCCGAGGCGATGGTGAAACCCCCTCGTGGCCGGTCGCCGACGCCCCCGGTGAGGGCGGTGTCGAAGGCACAGGCAGTCATCGATCAGTCACCTCCGGCCACTGAACGTAGTTTTCGCACTCCCTGCCGAAGGCCGTAATGGGCCTGCTCCACCCGTAAGTGTGGCTCTTGCCCGATTCGCCTGAGAGGTCGGGGGTGAATGTGCTGTAAGCGACGCGGGGATGGTTTGTGATTAAAGTAAGGCACACCTAAGTGCGATCGGCGCGCTCGTGAGAACGGGCGTGCCCAGCTATCCCTGGAGCTCCGTCATGTCCCTGCGCGCACGCGGCAGTGCCGCCCTCGCCCTCGCCCTGGCCGGGGCGCTCTCCCTCACCGCCTGCGGATCGTCGGACGACGGCGCGGACGACGGCAAGCGCGACGGCGGGGGCGGGAAGTCGGTCGCCCAGGGCGGCAAGGACTTCGGCAAGGCGGCCGAGGAGACCGCGAAACTGGGCACGGACGCCAAGCCCGGCGCGTTCCCCCGCACCATCACCCACGCGATGGGCAGGACCGAGCTCAAGAGCAAGCCGAAGCGGGTCGTGGTGCTCGATGTCGGCGAGCTCGACAACGTGATCTCGCTGGGGCTGAAGCCGGTCGGCTACGCCCCCTCCGAGGGCGACCAGGCCATACCCGACTACCTCAAGAAGGACGCCGGGAACCCGAAGAACGTCGGCACCATCAACAACCTCAACCTCGAGGCCATCAACGCCCTCCACCCCGATCTGATCCTCGGCAGCAAGCTGCGCGCCGAGCCGCTCTACGACGAGCTGAAGCAGATCGCCCCGACCGTCTTCTCCATCCGCCCCGGCTTCACCTGGAAGGAGAACTACCGCCTCAACGCCGCTGCCCTGGACCGCACCGCCGAGGCCGACCGCTCCCTCGACGCGTACGAGAAGAAGGCCGAGAAGCTCGGCGAGGACATCGGCGCCGACAAGCCGACGATCACCATGCTCCGCTTCATGCCGCAGGCCACCCGGCTCTACGCCAAGGCGTCCTTCATCGGCACCATCCTCCAGGACGTCGGTCTGCCGCGGCCGAAGAACCAGCAGATCAACGATCTCGCCGCGGAGATCGGCCCGGAGCGGATCGACGAGGCCGACGCCGACTGGATCTTCACCGGCGTCTACGGCGACCCCAAGGCCACCAAGCGTGACCAGGCGGAGTCCAACCCGCTGTGGAAGAAGCTGAAGGCGGTCAAGGCGGGCCGGGCCCGATCCGTCGACGAGGAGACCTGGTACCTGGGCCTCGGCGTCACCGCCGCCGACCGGGTCCTGGACGACCTGCGCGGCTACCTCGTCCGCGGATGAGCGTTTCCGCTCGGTAAGTGGGGGTGCCGCCGGGGAGCGGACTCCGCTCCCGGGCGGCGTCGAGCAGGGTGAACATGACGTCCAGGACATGCCGGTTCGGTCCGGCGAGGGACCGGAGCAGGCGGCCCGCCGCCGGCGCCCGCGCCAGGTCTGCCGGGCATTGGTCCCGGGCGGAGCCCGCGTGGCGACCATCGTCGCGCTGTGTGAAGGCCGGGGCAGGGCTCAGCCGTGATCCGGGAGGTAGCCTTGCCCCGTGCCCGCACTCAACGACGTCCTCGCCGCGCTCGACGCCCTCTGGCCGCCCGAGCGGGCGGAGCAGTGGGACGCCGTCGGCACGGTGTGCGGTGACCCCGACGCCGAGGTCACCCGCGTGCTGTTCGCCGTGGACCCGGTCCAGGAAGTGGCCGACGAGGCGGTGAACCTCGGCGCCGATCTGCTGATCACCCACCATCCGCTCTATCTGCGGGGGACGACCACGGTCGCCGCCTCCACCTTCAAGGGCCGGGTGGTGCACACGCTGATCAAGAACGACATCGCCCTGCAGGTCGCGCACACCAACGCCGACACCGCCGACCCCGGCGTCTCCGACGCCCTCGCCGGCGCGCTCGACCTGCGGATCGTCGGCCCGCTGGTGCCCGATGCCACCGACCCCGAGGGCCGCCGCGGACTGGGCCGGATCTGCGAGCTCGACCACCCCGAGACGCTGCGGGAGTTCGCCGAGCGCGCCGCCGCCCGGCTGCCCGCCACCGCGCAGGGGATCCGCGCCGCGGGCGACCCGGACCGTAACGTCCGCCGGGTGGCCGTCAGCGGCGGCTCCGGCGACAGCCTCTTCGACGCGGTGCGCGCGGCCGGGGTCGACGCGTTCCTCACCGCCGATCTGCGCCACCACCCGTCCTCGGAGGCGCGGGAGCACAGCGATCTCGCCCTGCTGGACGCCGCGCACTGGGCCACCGAATGGCCCTGGACCGAGCAGGCCGCGGCCCAGCTGGACGAGATTTCCGACCGGCACGGCTGGGGTCTGCGGACGCATGTCTCCCGTATCGTGACCGACCCCTGGACGGCCCACGCCGCGGCTCCCGCCGCCCCTCGCTCGACTCCCTGACCTCGTTTCCGTCCCACTCGACTCCCCTGGAGCCCCACGCTGAATGCCGCGCCCGCCGATCAGATCCGCCTCCTCGACGTCCAGGCGCTCGACGTCCGGCTGTCGCAGCTCGCGCACAAGCGCAAGACGCTGCCCGAGCACGCCGAGATCGAGAGGCTGAACGCCGATCACACCCAGCTGCGCGACCTGCTCATCGCCGCGCAGACCGAGGAGAGCGACACCGCCCGCGAGCAGACCAAGGCGGAGCAGGACGTGGAGCAGGTGCGCCAGCGGGCCGCCCGCGACCAGAAGCGCCTGGACTCCGGGGCCGTCACCTCGCCGAAGGACCTGGAGAACCTCCAGCACGAGATCGCCTCCCTCGCCAAGCGCCAGGGCGACCTGGAGGACATCGTCCTGGAGGTCATGGAGCGCCGGGAGTCCGTCCAGGAGCGGGCCGCCGAGCTGACCGAGCGGGTGGAGTCCCTCCAGTCGAAGATCGGCGACGCCACCTCGCGCCGGGACGCGGCGGCCGAGGGCATCGACGCCGAGATCGCGACCGCCACCAAGGAGCGCGAGGTGATCGCCGGGACCGTCCCCGCCGATCTGCTGAAGCTCTACGACAAGCTGCGCCAGCAGCAGGGCGGCGTCGGCGCGGCCCGGCTCTACCAGCGGAGCTGCGACGGCTGCCGCCAGGAGCTCGCCATCACCGAGCTCAACGAGGTGCGCTCGGCGGCCCCCGACACGGTGCTGCGCTGCGAGAACTGCCGCCGGATCCTGGTCCGTACGCCCGAGTCGGGGCTGTAGGCCGATGGCGCGGCGCTTCATCGTCGAGGCGGACGGCGGGTCCCGGGGCAACCCCGGGCCGGCCGGCTACGGCGCCCTGGTGCGCGACGCCGAGACCGGTGAGACGCTCGCCGAGGTGGCCGAGTACATCGGCACCGCGACCAACAACGTGGCCGAGTACAAGGGCCTGATCGCCGGGTTGCGGGCGGCGTACGCCCTGGACCCGGCGGCCGAGGTCCGGGTGCGGATGGACTCCAAGCTGGTCATCGAGCAGATGTCGGGCCGCTGGAAGATCAAGCACCCCGATATGCGGCCGCTCGCCGCCGAGGCCAAGGGGATCGTCCCGCCCGGCCAGGTGACGTACGAGTGGATCCCGCGCGAGAACAACAAGCACGCGGACCGGCTCGCCAACGAGGCGATGGACGCGGGTAAGCGGGGCGAGCGGTGGCAGCCGAAGGTGCCGCCCGGCGGCACACTGGCGGCGGGCGGCACACTGGCGGCGGGCGCGCCGGAGGCCGCCGGGCCGGAGACCGTGGCGGCCGGGCCGGAGACCGTGGCGCCGGAGGCCGCCGCACCCGCCGACGACGCCCTCGCCGAGCCCGCCGCCACGGGGGCGGCCCCGGCGGTGGGCTGGGGCTCGGCGGATCTGGGCACCCCCGCCACGTTCGTCCTGCTCCGGCACGGGGAGACCCCGCTCACCCCCGAGAAGCGCTTCTCCGGCAGCGGCGGCACCGACCCCGCGCTCTCCGACGTCGGCCGCCACCAGGCGGAGCGGGTGGCGGCGGCGCTCGCCGCACGCGGCACCATCCAGGCCGTCGTCGCCTCACCGCTGCGGCGCTGCCGGGAGACCGCCGAGGTGGTGGCCCGTCGCCTGGGCCTGGACGTCCGCGTCGAAGAGGGGCTGCGCGAGACGGACTTCGGCGCCTGGGAGGGCCTGACCTTCGCGGAGGTCAAGGAGCGCTACCCGGACGACCTGGACGCATGGCTGGCCTCCACCGAGGTGGCCCCCACCGGCGGCGGCGAGAGCTTCGCGACGGTCACACGCCGGGTCGCGCTCGCCCGCGACAAGCTGATCGCCCGTTACCCGGGCCGCACGGTGCTGCTGGTCACCCATGTCACCCCGATCAAAGTCCTGGTCCGGCTGGCCCTGGGTGCCCCGCCGGAGTCCCTGTTCCGCATGGAGCTCTCGGCGGCATCGCTGACGGCGGTGGCGTACTACGGGGACGGGAACGCGTCGTTGCGGCTGCTGAACGAGACGGCGCATCTGCGGTAGGGACTGACCGCGGCAGCGGTCACGGTGCCGATCGCGCTGGCTGTCACGGTGCCGACGGGCGGCGGCTGTCACCGCCGCAGCGCCGCCGCCTCCCGGGCCAGGGACTCCACCCGAGCCCAGTCGCCCGCCTCCAGCGCGTCCGACGGCAGCATCCAAGTGCCGCCCACGCAGCCGACGTTGGGGAGGGACAGATACCCGAGGGCGTTCGAGGCGTTGACCCCGCCCGTCGGGCAGAAGCGGGCCCGGGGGAGCGGGGAGGCGAGCGCCTTCAGATACGCGGTGCCCCCGGCCGCCTCCGCCGGGAAGAACTTCATCTCCTCGACCCCGCGCTCCAGCAGCGCCACGACCTCCGAGGTGGTCGAGACCCCCGGCAGATACGGCAGCCCGGACGCGTCCAGCGTCCCCAGCAGCCGGTCCGTCCAGCCGGGCGTGACGAGGAATCGCGACCCGGCGGCGACGGCCGTCTCCACCTGCTCCGGGGTCAGGACCGTACCGGCGCCGACGACCGCGTCCGGGACCTCGTCGGCGATCGCCCGGATCGCGTCCGCGGCGGCGGGCGTCCGGAAGGTCACCTCGATCGCGGGCAGCCCGCCCGCCACCAGCGCACGGGCCATCGGAACCGCGTCGGCCACGTCGTGGACGATGACCACGGGGATGACGGGGGCGAGGTCGAGCAGCGAGGAATCCGGGGAACCGGGGGAGGGTGCGGTGCTAGTCACGGCGCCCATCCTGCCCGCGGTGCGGCGCACCGCGCAATGGTGGTTGCGCATGTCGCAACGAGCCTGTACGAGTCGCAACGAGCCCGTACGAAACGGGAGCGGACCCGCACAGCACCCGAAACGCGAGCGGACCCGCACAACACCCGAGTACCCACCTACAGCTCCGTCACCACCACATCCACCCCCCACGCACGCCCCGCCCGCTCGGGCGGCGCCGCCTCCACCACGTACCCCAGCCCGCGCAGCGCCTCCACCAGCTCGCCGGGGCCGTCCGGTTTGGCGCCCGCGGTCAGCAGGTCCCGTACCATCCGGCCCTTCGTCGCCTTGTTGAAGTGGCTGACGACGGACCGCTTCTCGACCCCGTTCACGATCTTCGACTGCAGCACCCGTACCGTCGCCGTCCGCTCCGCGACCGCCCCCTTGGGCTTCCACGCCGCCGCGTACGCCGCCGAGCGCAGGTCCAGCACCAGCCCGTCCCCGGCGGCCTCCGGAAGCACCTCGGCCATCGGGGTCCGGGTCCGCCAGTAGGTGCCGAGCGCGCCGAGCCCCGGGAGCTTCACGCCCATCGAGCAGCGGTAGGAGGGGATACGGTCGCCGATCCGTACGGCGCCCCACAGCCCGGAGAAGACCAGCAGCGACCGCTTCGCCCGGCGGCGGGCGGGAGCGGGCAGCGTGGCCAGGCCGAGCGCGTCGTACAGCACACCGGTGTAGATCTCCCCGGCCGGCCGCGCCGCGGCCTCCCGCAGCGCCGCGTTCTTGGCGATCTCGCCGCGCAGCCCCTCGCTGAGCCCCAGCGCCTCCGCGGCCTTCCCCTCGTCGCCCGAACAGAGCGACACCAGCTCATCCAGCACCTCCGCCCGCGCCTCGCCCAGGCCCGGCAGCGACAGCGAACCCAGGTCCAGCGGGGACCCGGCGCCTCCCGTGGCCTTTCCTTCGGACGGCGGCAGCAGGACGAGCACGGCGGATCTCCTCGAAGGTCGAATGGTCGTCGGCGACGGGGCGCGGGGCGGACCCGGAAAACCGGGGCCCGCCCCGCCCCCCCGCCGACCGCCGCCGGCCCCACCCCCCCCGGCCCCCCGCCCCCCGGGCGACCGGGGGGGGGCCGCGGGGGTGGGG
>NZ_JBHYVB010000109.1:0-30661 GCF_042750115.1 Streptomyces sp. NPDC059455 | reverse complement strand
GCGGGCTCCGGGGTGTCCGCCGCGTGGCAGGGGCCTCGCCCTTGGACCCCGGGGTCGGGGGCGGAGCCCCAGTTGAGGGAAGGGGCGGGTAGGGGAAAGCAGCCCGCCGCGGTCCGGCCCGCCACCGGCCGGGGCCGACCGGGCCGCCCCTACGGGTATCATGGTCAACACGGCGGACGAGTCGGCCGGGCGGTCGCGTCGGGGTCCTTCGGGCCCCGCCGAGGAACGTCCGGGCTCCACACGGCAAGGTGGTGGGTAACGCCCACCCGGGGTGACCCGCGGGACAGTGCCACAGAAAACAGACCGCCGGACGCCGCGAGGCGACCGGTAAGGGTGAAACGGTGGTGTAAGAGACCACCAGCGTCCGAGGTGACTCGGACGGCTCGGTAAACCCCACCTGGAGCAAGGTCAAGAGGAGCCGCCGCACGGCGGCTCTGCGCGGACGATCGAGGGCTGCCCGCCCGAGTCCGCGGGTAGACCGCACGAGACCGGCGGCAACGCCGGTCCTAGATGGATGGCCGCCTCCCCGAGGGCCGCGAGGCCCCCGGGAGACAGAACCCGGCGTACAGGCCGACTCGTCCGCCACCAGGCCTCTGACCTGGGAGTACGCCCTGCTCGGGGCCCTCGGGCGTACCGCTGCACTTACCTCCTCTACCTGGGAGTTCCCGGGAGTTCCCGCGCAAGTGTGCACTGGTTGTGCACTGGTTGTGCACTGGGTCCGCTTGCCCGCGCCCCCGTCCAGCTCGCTGGGCGGGGGGTTTTGGCATGCTCGGAGATCACCACCCGCTCCGCAACTCTCATGCGGCTCCGGACGGCATGCGCGGTACCCGCGTGTTTCGGCTACGCCGTGAGCTCCCCTGCCTCCACCACCGAGCGGGAAGGGAGGTCGGTGATGGCGATCACTAACCATCGTGGTTCTGCACGCGTCGGCTTTGGCAGTACTACCTGGCCAAGGCAGTACCTGCCGAGCGCCGACGATGATGGTGAGCAAGCGAGTGAGCCTCGTCTTATACGTGCCACAGGTTCGAGCCCTTGGCAGGGCACCACGCAGAAGGATGGCCATCCTCACCTACGGAATTTCGTCGGCAGGCTGGTGATCAAGGGAACTTTTGAGCCCTCAGCGCACGAGGAGAGACGCTGATGGCCGACGAGAGTCTGACACGTGACAGCAGCGGTCCGAGTGCTTCCTTCGAGCGGGTGGTCACTCTTCGCGCGGTGACCCTGATCATGGCCGCGGTGGTGGGGCTGACGTTCTTGTTCGGCTTCGGCAATGTATGGACCCTCGCGCTGCGGTTGGGTGTGCCGCCGTGGGTGGCGCCCTTGGTGGCCCCGGCGGTGGATCTTTCTGTGCTGGGCTTGCTGCTGGGTACCCGGTACCTGGCGTTGCAGGGCGCGAGTCGGGAGCAGCTCCGGCCAGCCCGTCGGTTGCTGGTCTTCTCCAGTCTGATGACGTTGGCGCTGAACGTGACGGACCCGCTGCTGGCTGGTGAGAACGGCAAAGCCGCCTTCGATGCGGTGGGGCCGTTGCTGCTGATCGGTTGGGCAGAGGTGGGTCCGGGGCTTTTGCAGGCCATCAGCGGTGCCGGGAGCGGAAAGTCGTCCGAGTCCGAGAAGGGAGACGTCCCGGAGTGTTCCGTGGAACACGCGGCGATGATGATCGAGCAGAAGAGCGTCGATATTGACCAGCCGCATGACCTGGCCCCGCCGGAAGATGATCAGCGTAGTCAGCTCGGGGCTGATGGGGACGGCCTTCTGGAGCGTGCCTTGGTGGAAGATGCGTGGCATTGGGAGACGTATCAGCGGCCGATTTCGGCTGAGACGCTACGGAAGCGACTGCATGTTGGCGCGGCCAGGTCCCGGACATTGGTGTCCATGGTGCGCTCGGCAAGGGCCGGGGGCGTGGCGATGGAGGCATCGTCTGGCGAGGGTGGTCCTTGAGCTTCTCTGCCTTGTGGTCAGGTTCGCAGCGCGGGCGAGGAGGGTCCGAGGTAGCGCCCCTCTGTGGTACCCCTCGATGCGGCGGCCTGCATAAGGGTTGAGGGACCCTACTTCCTGTCGTTTGAAGCTATGGCGAGGAAGCGGTACGACGCGGTGCTGACGACCATCCCTGCGCTGAGATATGGATGGCGCGGAAGCATTCGTCGTGAGATCATACAACCCATATGCCTGGAATGCCGGACTTCGTGAAAGTGCTTCATGGTGAACCTGCTGCTAGGCAGACATGCAGGTCAGGGAGTCTGCTCCCCGCACCCGCGGGGATGGTCCCGGCGGAATGCGCGGCACACCCCGCCCGGAGGCCTGCTCCCCGCACCCGCGGGGATGGTCCCAAGCGCATCGGGATCGACGTCGGCGCAGAAGGCTGCTTCCCGCACCCGCGGGGATGGTCCCATCAAGGGCGCGCTGTCCGACAAGCTCGCCAACTGCTCCCCGCACTCTCGGGGATGGTCCCGGGTCGGCCCTTCGGTGTCCCCGAGATTATGGCTGCTCCCCGCACCCGCGGGGATGGTCCCATCACCGACTGCACGGCCACACGAGCCGTCTTCTGCTCCCCGCACCCAGGGATGGTCCCAGGCCCCGGACCTTACACAGGATGGGGAAGCCCTGCTCGCCGCACCCGCGGGGATGGTCCCAGCACCAGCTCACAGACGGCACGGGTGGGGGCTGATCCAGCCGCGGCCCCGGCGTCCGCCGAATCGCTGCGAAGAAAGTTGCCGGGTCACGTCCCGCGACGCGGAGTAGGCGACGCCGAAGTTCCCTGCCCACGCTGGCCCCAGCGCGGGCAGGGCGCCGCTGTGAGCGACACAGACGCCTACTCCAGGCCCTGATGCCGTCGCTCTGCCTCGTGGTCTTCCCGCCGGGCGTCAGCTTCGTACGACTCCGCAAGCCCTTTGAGTAACTTCCTGGTTCGCGGCCACGCGCGTGCTCGTTCGGCCTGTTCCCGGAAGGACCGGGCCAGCTCCGACTCTTGAGCTCCGCCATCCAGGAGTCCTCGGCTGGTAACACCGCGTTTGTTGTAAATACCGATACTGAGACCTCGCTCGAGGTCGCTACTATTGATCTCTTCAAGTAGGTCTCGGACAGCTTCCGGGATCTGCAAGTCGTCCCGGTCGTGTGGGGCGAAAGCAAGTACCTGACCGATCTGCGCGTCACCTACCTTGGCGCGATCTCTGGCAGCCAGTTCTGCTCGTGCCCTCATCACCCACGTGCGCAGTGCAACCCTGTCGAGGCTTCCGTCGGCCGCAAGTCCGGGACATGTGCGCAAAGTGCGAAGGACTTCGTAGGCGCGGCTCGCGATATTGCGTCTGTTTTCCTGCTCGTCGGGATCTGTTATGTCCTCCTCGGTAGTGGTGCTGGGGTGAAAGGACCACGTCACTAAATCCGCGAACACCTCAGGGTCCTCAACCAGCGTCTTGTGGAGGGTTGGGGACTTAGCATGGAATCCGAGCGCAGGGGAAAGTTGCCACTCCAGCTTGAGGATGCGTTGAAGCCCGATGCGCTCGCGGTGCCGGGCTAGCAGCGTGAAGAGGTCCTGGAATTGCGAGCTGAGTTGGTTGAGTTCGGGATCGCTCAACCTAGCCGCGATGAGGTCTTCAAGCCCGGTGACGACGATCTCAGCGGCCTCTGCAATGTCCCTTTCTCTTTCATATAGGAGGATGACGCCCAGCGCCGCTGCGGGACGGCCCGCGCCCAATAGCGACCGGGCCGCATCAAGAGCTTGCGGGAAGTTCGAGCCGAGCCCAAAGTAGGAGAACTCACGCCAATAATGTCCTGCTACTTCCGGGCTGAGTTCGGCGAGCTTGGACCAAGCGCTGGTTGGCTCCGGGGCGAGCCGCAGGATCGCTGCCTTAGCCTGCGGAACCTCTGTGAGAGAAAGAAGCTTGTCGCGGAGATCATTACCTTGGGCCCACATGCGCCGACGCAGGTACCCTGTCGCAACCTCCTTGGCTGGTGAGACGTCCTCCTCGAGCCAGGAAAGCAACTCTTGGTCATGGTCTGCGGAGTGTTCTGCCAGAGCGATGCCCACCAGATCCGTGAACTCCGTGGCGGAGGCCAGCGCCACGAGGGCCGCCAGCCCTCCGTTCGCAACCGTCTCCCCGACCGCTGCGGCCCGCCGGGCGAGCATTTCCGCTTCGTAGGCGGCGAAGTCGTCACGACGCCTGATGTCGCCGAGCGTGATCCAATGAGATTGGAACAGCCAGGCGTGCCGCTGCACCGGATCCCGAGGCACCAGCGCTTCGCATGCGGCTTGGAGGGGGCGGAGCTCGTCCGCAGGAAGGGCCCATGCGGTGTCCGAATACTCCTGGTGCCGGGAGATCTGATCGCGCAGCGCGTGGTGGAGAACCGCACGCTGATCGTCATCTTCCAGGTCGTCGGCCAGCTCGGTCAGCCGTTGCGCGACCTCAGCGCGGTGCTTGGGAGGGAGATCATCGATCTTGCCGATCAGGTCCACATACAGCTCGGGCGCGGCATTAAGTTCGTCGAGGAGCAGGTCGACAACGGCGGTGGTAACACTCAATCGATCATCGAGGGTGACGACGGTGTCCCTTTTCCAGTCACGGAAACGTGGCCCAGGATGGCCTATCTGCACCGCATGACTGTCAGGAATAAGCTGGACGAGCAACTTGCGGCCGACTACCGGGTGCCTCCGCGCCAGGCGTTGGATCACGCTGATGCGGTCCTCGGCGCGGGCGGTCGTGTTGGGGGCCCATGCGCTGAGAATCCCCACCAGACTCGCGAGGGGACGATTCGAGAGCCGGCCGCCCGGGTCCACGGCGGCCAGCGCGGTCAGTACGTCGACTGCGTCATCGAGGTGCTCCGGAGACCATGCCAAGATCTCCAAGGACCACAAAAACCTTGTGTGGGGAGAGCTGGATCCCAGCCCCATGTTATCAGGCTGGTTGTCGGTGAACATGGCAGCGTGAAGAGGTGTGGTGCCACTGAGGCCCTCGTGTATCGCCTCTATGAACTCCTCCGGAGCGGCTTCAGCCAGCAAGGTGAGCACATCGCCTAGGGAACGCCACAGGCTGTACGTGTCATCAGCGTTGGCCTGCTCCAGCAGATCACGGACCACCAGCCGTGCCCATCGATCCCCCGTGATGCCTCGGGGCCCCCTTAGATCCGCGCCCAGGGTGCCCAGGAGGGCGAGCGACTGGGCGAGCCCTGTGCGAAGGGTGTCTGAGAAGCGCCGTCTCACACCCATCACCCCAGCCCTCCACCGCTCGCCCGGGTCTAGGTCGAGAATCGGGTCCGTTTCAGTCAGTACTTCCAAGACTGTTGTTCGGAAGACGTGGAGATCGTCGCTGGTTAGGGATGTCCCGAACAAGGTCCAGGCATCTTCGGCAGCGAGCACGTGCCACATCTCTTCCAAGGAGCCGAGGAAGGGGATGTCGGTCCCGGCGGCGAGCTCCCGGGCCCGTTCCTGCAACCCTTCGTACTCAAGCCCCAAGCAGTGTCCAACCACACGGCGGTCTTCCCTATTGTCCCCGTTCCAGGAATTCAGCAGAAGCAGCCGTCGGCGGACCACATCGAGCGTCGAGGCCCGTTCCGGTGTGAGTGGCTCCGGGTGGTGGGCCAAGGCTCGCCGCAGTGCGAGCAGGCTGCGGCGACCGAGCGTGCCGAACCGGGCCGCACGCTCGTACGACAGGCCGGCGGACCGCAGCAGGGACTCGATGACTTGGCTGTGGAGCCTGGGCACCTTCACGTCGCACGGGGCGCCGGGCATCGCCGCCCACACGAACTGGTGAGGGCGCTGCTGCGGAATGTCCCGTGCGAGTGCCGGGTCTGCGAGGACCAGGATCAAAGGCTGGCGCTGCGTGATCAGTTGCTGGAGACTGCTGCTGTCGGAAACGAACAGCACCCGCGCCCCGACCTGACTTGACCTCAGGATGCCTTCCTGTTCCAGAGCAGCGCCAACGAAAGCACAAAGCTCGTCGGGGCGCAGATCACCACCTAGCGTGATCACCGGCCGCCCTGTGGCGAGTGCGGCACTGAAGTCGGCGGCCGCCTTCTCTCTCCCGGCCAGCACCACCGCCCGGTCCAGTGGGACGCGCGTTGAACGGAGCCAACTGTCAGTCCACCACGTTTCCAGAGACCGTATGCCCGGCAGTGCCTTCCCCAGTCGGGCAGCAAGCCATGCCGTGGTGGCGGGCGCCTGTTCCAGCCAGAGGTCGATCCCGTCGAGGTTGTACGCGCGTACCTGCCGCCACCGACCATCCTCAATGTGGCGCGTGGCCCAGGTTCGAGCATCTCTCCACGTGTCGAGGACGACTTCCACATAGGTGACGTCTTTGGTCGCGAGCCCGTTCGGTCCCTTCGTCCTCTTCTCGTAGTCCTCTTCGGCCTTGCTGTTGCCGCCGCCAACAGACAACTCCCACACCGAGGTTCCGTCCGGCACGAACACTGACGGTCCCGATGCTGTGACAATGCCGTCGAAACCTCCGACCGCGGTGCCGGAGCCTCCCGGCATGTCCAAGGATTCCAACCCACTTGCGGTCTCGGCTATCAAGCGCCTGACGAGCAGTGGGAGCACGGTATCGAAGCCCGCGTCACCGCGTGCCTTGCGGAGATCGTCACGATCAATTGGCGGCCATGCAGTCATGCCCCGACGGTACTGCCACCCACCGACACCCATTTCGGATTCGACTCCGTCGACGCCGTCATCGCTCGCGTCGTGCTCACCCGCAGGGTCCGAGACGATTCGGTGGGCCTGGAGGCTGGGGCCTGGGGTTTGACGCGCATGAACAGGACGAAAAGACCTTGAGCGACCTGACTCACCAGTAGAGAACGGTCGCCACTGGCTGTCGTCCCAGGCTGTCCTGCCGAACGAGGGCCCCGAGGACGACGACCCTCAGGACGTTATCGGGGCCCTGATGTGGCTTGGCGAGTCAGACCGCGAGATCGAGGGCGCGGACAAGGTCACAGACGCCGCGCAGGGCCTGAGGCTCCACACCGAGAGGGGCATGAGGTCTCCGACTGGAGCGAGGAAGCGATGGTCGCCGACTTCGGTACCGGCTGGCGGTACTCGGCGGCTGTCCGCCTAGGCGAGCCGGCGCAGCCATCTACCGAGGAGAGAACCCTGGACTTCGCGGAGCTGTTCCCACTGGAGGCACCCCACTGCGACGACCCGGAGTGCGAAGACGGCCAGTGCCAGTGGCAGCTCACCCCTCGAACCGCCGACGTCCTCTACACGGAACTGTGCGTGCTCGTCGACCAGGCGTACGACGACAGCGAGGAACTCGGTGACAAGCCCCCAGTGCCCGACGAGCACGACGGGCACTGGGAAGTATTCGCCTGTCTCCCGAAGCTGACCTTCGCGGCCGACCTTCAGTGGCGCCGTCGGTTCGCCCGGGCCGCCGACGACCTCGCTGGTGACCTCGCGCGCGGGCAGTGGCCGGAGCCCACCTGCATGGTCGAGGAGCTTGTCCTTCACCTCGCCATCCGTGGCGCGGGAGACCGCGGGGATGAAGGCTATGCAGTGGGTGGCCAGGGGAGGCTCCCCACCCACCGTGACGACTACGACTTCGACATGTGCTCGGAAGTGTTCTTCCAGGACACCGACGTGCTGATGCTCTACAACGCTCGCATCGACGGGATCGAGGACCCGGGTGGCGAGACGAACCAGCACATGGGCATCGGCGATCTCCGTGCCGCAACCTGGTTCGAACCGTTCCTGAACGTCCACGCGCGAGATCCCCACAGCGGATTCCGCCGCTGATCGTCAGGAAGCATCCCGGAGGATCCTGACCGGGATAGTTCAGGAAGTCAGGCTCTTGCGGCGGACTCTGAGGGAGTACGTGGTGCCCTCGGGTCGCTGCAGCGGCTCCACCCGACCGAGGTGGCCACCACCCAGCCCTTCTGCTCCCGCATTTGCGCAGCGAACACGCCGAGACCTCAATCTTGCACCCACAGTGCAGCACGACCTCGATGTCGATGTACGGGCTGCGAGGATTCTGCTCGCCGTCCGACTCGGTCCACCGGACCTGGTGCACATGCTTGGCCAGCCCCGTCCGCTGCACGTCGTGCTTTATGCCGTGGGCCTTTGGGCCTTGGCGTACTCGTCCAGATCGTCGATCACGAAGAGATGGCTGGACCACTCACCGGGCCACACCGGGTGCCGTCCGATCATGGGCAACCTCAGCACGGCACGGTCACCGCAATGAGATTGCCGTCTCCAAGGTGCAGCCATCCCCGGCCAGGAGTGAGTGAGCTGCCGACAACGGAATCTCCCGTCTTGATGCCGATCCAATCACCGGCGTGCCGCTCCTGAGGAGACAGAACGAGGCCGCGGTGGGCTCTCTTCGCCCTGTCCAACCAGGGATAGCGCGGCCGGAGCCTATCCTCATCGCCTCCCAGGACCAGCGCCGTACCCTCGTCGAAGCCGTGCTCCAGCAGGTTCCGCAGCACACGCCGGGCATCGCACTCGCCCAAGACCTCCGCGTCGTCCATCACGACAATGATCGGTTCGTCAGCAGACGCCCCAGACAATGCCTCCTCGAGCTCGTCGTGTCCGACATCGTCTTGATCGAAGCAGGCCACCACTCCGTCTCGATCAGCCAATTCCCGTAGAGGCGATGGCCTGGGTGTGGCTAGCACGAGTTGGGTGCCCGACGTGAGCAGAGAGCGTGCGATGGTCACCAGTGCCGTCGAGCGACCTGCCCCTGAGGGCCCGACCACGGCGAATGCGGGAGCTGTGCCTGAGGCAAGATCTGGGCCGTACGCGGTTAGATTCTCATCTCCGACGTTGCCGACTCCTGCAAGTGCCCACATCCTCGGTGCCGCCGGGTCACGCATTGCCCAGGCCGCGTCGAAGCTGATTTCGGACGGCAATACGTCAGAGCGCTGCTGTGCCTTCAAGGCAGCACGGGCCGCATCCCAAAGCCCGAGCAGCAGGACGTGATCCTCCATCTGGAGTCCTGCCATGTGAGAGAACGCGACGAGTGCCTCACGCTCGGGCAGTTCATCGTGGGTGTACCAGCGAATCCACGCATCCGACGAGACGCCCGTCTGTTCCTCCAAGTCGGTGAAGGACCACTTGCGCTTCAGCCTGTGCTCGTCAAGGCGGCGATGCAGTGTGACCAGTTCCAGTCGCGCTGGAGAGCGGGACACCTCGAACTCTCTGCTCTTCACACCGTAGAACGTCGCGTTCGCTGGCCGTCGCTCTTCTGCGGCATCAGCCATCTTGGCGAAGCCTTCGCTACGGCGGACCACGCCGAGAAACACTCGCAAAGCATCCTTGTCGTACCAAAGGGCCTGGGCTGCGTTGAGAATTAGCCCTTTCAAGGACTCCTCCGCGTAGTTGAACTGCGCAGCGGCCCGGTCAGGGTTGGGTGGCGTCTCCTTGCTGGCCGGTGGCTCTTCCGCTGCTCGCCCGCCTGAACTCCTGGTGTCCTGTTCCGTCGACTCCTCGGAATGATCAGCCGTGTCGTCCACATGGTCATCGTCGGCAGATGCGCTATCCGCTGGAGGCTGTACTGACGCTTGGGCTACTGTTTCCCTGACGACGTGCTTCCACAGGCCCTTGAAACGGTCCACCTCGCCGTCTACGTCGATGTGTCCACCGACTTCGGCCAGGACACGGACGATGACCTCAAGGCGGCCCCACTGCGGAAGATCTGGCTTCTGGAAGGTGTCCAGAACTGCCTGGTGATTCACGATCCAGTAGTCCTGCGCATCCTTCCCAACGCGGTCGCGAATAGTCCGCGCTGACGGGAGGCCCGCGTCCAGCCGCAGATCGTGGAGTTCATCGTTCAGCTTCTTCAGGTCAGGCTGACCAACGAGCGTGGGCCTCTTCCACGGCTGAGCAACCACCTTTTCTTCCCCTCCTGATGATACTTCGTCGGGGCCCCTTGAGATCAGGCGCGCCGACGCCTGCACTCACGGATCTCAGGATCTGTCACGTCTGTCATGCAGCGGCTGTACTTGGCCGATGCTGTCAGTGTTT
Source organism: Streptomyces sp. NPDC059455 (assembly GCF_042750115.1). NCBI lineage: Bacteria > Bacillati > Actinomycetota > Actinomycetes > Kitasatosporales > Streptomycetaceae > Streptomyces > Streptomyces sp. NPDC059455. The sequence goes on along the minus strand of NZ_JBHYVB010000109.1, from coordinate 20,721 downwards.
GTCTTGAGCCGTCAGAGCCGTCCGTAAGGCATCCACTCTGGATGCACAACCCAGTCGGTGCCACACGGAAGGCAGATCCTCATGGAACAAATCAGCCTGCGCCTCGTAGTTCTCCTGCTGGTCGGAGTCCTCGTCGTCGCCCTGACCCTGCATGCCCCCGAGGTCGGTGCGGCCTTGGTGGGAGCAACTGCCGTGGTGGCACTGCTCGCCCAACTCATGGGCCGCGAATGACTGGGCGAGCCGAGATGCTCGCAGCCATGAGTCACCTGATTACCCAAGCGTCCGCATCCGCCATCGTCTGCGTGCTGGACAGAGTCGGAAGGGCTCGACTGTAGCGGCCTATCACGGTCTGCGATGGGCGCGTCGTGCCGACGAACTCCGCGAGAACCACGAGAAGGGGAAGAAGGACTTCCTCTACCGGTCGGATCCCGACGAGCTCAAGAAGTACGCCGCCGCGCTCAATGATCCGAGGAACACGGAGATGCGAGGAGTCGAGACGGTCACGAACAACCACGAGTCGGTCCAGGCGGCGGCACCAAGAGTGTCAGTGTCACTCTGGAGGACGGCGAGGGTGACCCGATCGCCGACCACATGGGTTAAAGCCGGCGACCTCAAGCCGGGTATTTTACGGTGTGGACCCCGAAAGGTGTATGCCTGGAATGCCGGACTTCGTGAAAGTGCTTCGTGGGGAACCTACTGCCAGATAGACATGCAGGTCACGGAGTCTGCTCCCCGCACCCGCGGGGATGGTCCCATGGGCCGCCTGGCCGGGTGGTGCTTGTGGAGCTGCTCCCCGCACCTGCGGGGATGGTCCCACGCGGCCGTCGCCGGTCTCGGTGTTCTCGAACTGCTCCCCGCACGCGCGGGGATGGTCCCGAGGTCCAGACCGTCACCATCACCGGCGGTCCCTGCTCCCCGCACCCGGCGGGGATGGTCCCCCGGCCTTTCACCCGTCGAGGCTGCCCTTGGTCTACTCCCCGCACCCGCGGGAATGGTCCCTACGAGAAGGCGTACGAGAAGCGGCTGGAGAGCTGCTCCCCGCGCCTGCGGGGATGGTCCCAAGGCCATGGGCCTGATCCTCCAGGCGCTCATCTGTTCCCCGAACCCGGGGGGCTGGTCCTCGTCCCAGCTACCGCCTCACTGCGGTGGACTGCTGCTCCCCGCGTCTGCGGGGTCGTCCCGGGCCCGCCTCTGGCGGATCGGATCATGCCGTTGGCGCGGGCTCCATATAGCGCACGACGGATGCGGCGCCTGGGAAATACTCCCCTGGTCGCAGGGCCAGCCGCTTCTCAGGTTGACGCCGGCCTGTGGGTAAGGGTTGTACCGAGGGCGGGCGCGGGCCTCACCCGAGCTCACCCCCGGTGATCCCCGCGCTCGCGGGGCCAACCCGCTGTGAAGACGTAGGAACGGAACATCCCCGACCCGCGATGGTGCGTTGGCGAGTAAGACTGGGGCAGGTGGATTCTGGCATTCATCATGCGGAGCCGTGGGCTGGTGTGCAAGGCTGACGCCACGTCGTTAGACGGAGGAAATTGGGAGGGGAGCCCAATTTTGTTCAGTTTGCTGGATGAGCCGTGGCTGTCTGCGAGGACTGTCAGCACAATTGCAGGGGGAGGGCCGCAGGGCGGGCTTGGTCCGGTCGAGAAGGCTGGCGTTCGGCGTCTCCTTCTGAGCGCAGATCAGTTCCAGGACATCGTGGTCGACCTGCCCACGCAGAAGCCCGCGATCTTCCGCCAGTTGCTATTGCCGATCGTCGTTGACGCTCTCGGTCCGCCTGCGGATGCCGCCGAGTGGTTGGATATGTTCCGTGCGGGGGCCTTCTCGCCTCAGCAGAGTGCAATCTTGACCGCTTACCTGGATAAACACCGCCAGTCCTTCGATCTGCTCGATGCCGTCCATCCCTTCGCTCAGGTGGCGGGGTTGCACACGGCGAAGGGTGAGAGCAAGGGATCAAGCCTGCTGATCGCCACAGCCGCTACGGGTAATAACGTGCCGTTGTTCTCCTCCCGCACTGAGGGAGATCCGCTGCCGCTCGCCCCGGCGCAGGCAGCCCGCTGGCTGGTTCATACGCACTGCTGGGACACGGCCGCCATCAAAACCGGTGTCGTCGGTGACCCGCAGGTCAAAGCGGGCAAGACGACCGGTAACCCAGTCGGGCCCCTGGGGCAGTTGGGCGTCGTCATGCCGGTGGGGCGCACCATCTTTGAAACTCTCTTGTTGAACATCCCCTTCGGTCAGGCTCCGCTGTCGGATGACCTGCCGCAATGGCGGCGGCGCGCCGTCGAGGGCAGGGTCGAGGACACGCTGTCGTGTGCCACGCCTGCTTGGCAGATCCGCCCGTCCCGTGGGCTGCTGGATGTGTGGACGTGGCAGGCGCGGCGTATCCGGCTAGTCCCTGAGGAGACTCAGGCGGGAGTGCGGGTCCAGCGAGTCATTGTCGCAGCTGGTGACCGGCTCGATACGGCGCCCGATCACGAACCGCACACCTCGTGGATTGTCGAGAGCGCCAAAGCCCGGAAGAAGCAGGCTGGAAAGCCTGAGGCGGCATCCGCTGTACGCCCTCGTCGGCATCAGCCAGGCAGGGCGGCCTGGCGTGGTCTGGAGGCCCTGCTGGCCGTCAGCTATGTCAGCGAACAGCGTGAGGCGACGGACACTCGGACTGGTTTCCATACCAGCGTTCTGCTTGATCAGCTCAGTGTGGTGCGGGAAGGATTGCCCCCGGGGTATCCGCTGCGGCTGGAGCTGACCGGCATTGTCTACGGCATTCAATCATCGGTTATTGAAGATGTGTTCTTCGATGAGATCCCGTTGCCACTGGCCGCGTTGAACCCGGACGGCATCATCTTCGGCTGTGTGCTGGAGGCTGTGGCGCAGGCGGAGAAGCTTGCCGGTGCGGTGAACAATCTCTCCTCCGACCTGCGGCGGGCCGCCGGCAGTGAGCCGATTCCCTGGGACAAGGGACAGCGCCCGGGTGAGACCCTGCTGCACGCTCTCGATCCGTTGATGCGACGCCTGCTGGTCGGGCTGCGTGAGGTCGGTGAGGATTTCGACCGGTCCGAGCAAGGGCTCGAGGCGTGGGAGGAGAAAGCCGGGCGGGAGACATGGAAGGTAGCCGAGCAGGTTTTCTCCACCGCGGCTCCCAGTCTCTTCAGCGGCCGGATCGTGGCCAAAGACGGCAAGGAGCGCGCGTATCGGCTCAGCACTGCCGAGCGCGGATTCCGAGACCGGATGGACGCGATCCTCACCCGCCGGGCTGCTCGACGTAAGGCCGCCTGAGCGCTGGCCGCGGCAGATCGGCGTAGGACACCATCACCATCGAGATCTTCGCAGGAAGGGTGCACGCTGTGCCCACCGCCCCTGACCCCACCAGCACCTCGACGACCTCCACCCCCCGCTATTGGGCCCAGTACGTCCGAACCGACGGAACCTGGCGCATGGATCCCAGGAGCAAGGCACCTATGGAGCCCCCTGGGGAAGACCTGGCCGCCTTGCGTTCGGGGCTAGGCCACACCGCGGCAACCGTCCCCGCGCTCTGGCCCTTCTACACCAGTCCTACCGACGGACAGGTCACCCCGGAACTCGAGGCCGAGCACGCGGCCCTGTCGCTCTACGGCCTCCATCAGCAAAGCCAGCGTCGCCCCATGCACAAGCCCAGAGCGAGTGTGGGGGAGGCCCTGCGCGCCTTGCGCCGCAGCGACCGCTTCAGCGAGGAGGCCGTTGACCGCCGGGTCGCGGCCGCGGTGAACGCCACTTCTGTGCCCACCCTGGTGTACCGGCTGCGCGGACTGGTCACACAACTGCGTACCATCGGCCAGCCATTGGACTACGACCGACTGCTGCGTGACATCAAGGACTGGCATTACCCCGAATCGCGCCGGCGTGTCCGCCGCACCTGGGGACTCGCGTACCACACCTGGGGCTCGCGGCCGGACACAGAAACTCCCGTGAACGCCTCCTAGAGCTCACCGGCAGACCTCTGAGTGCTCGCCTGCTCACGCCGACGTCACACCGCCACCATCCTGGGCGTCCCCGCCGTGATCGAAGCATGCAAAGGCCGCACCCGCTGCACTTCACCGACCGATTCACCGGAGGACCTCATGGCACTTCCCCCGCCCCGTACGTACGTCGATGTCCATATCCTGCAGACCGTGCCCCCGGCCAACCTCAACCGCGACGACCAGGGCAACCCCAAAGAGGCGTACTACGGCGGCGTCCGCCGATCCCGGGTCTCCTCCCAAGCGTGGAAGCGTGCCACCCGCGTCCACTTCACCGAGCGGGTACCCGAGCAGGACCTGGCCACCCGCACCCGGCGTATCAACGGGGCCCTCGCCGACAGGATTGCCGATCGGACCGGCCTGGACACCGAGGCATCGGCCCGCCTGGCGGGCGCACTGCTGGCACCGCTGAAAATCAGTGCCGGCAAGAAGGAGGGCGACACCGCCTATCTGTTCTTCTACGGCCATCGCCAGCTCGATGACGTGGCCGCGCTCATCCACGACCGGGCTGCTGAACTCGTCGCTCTCGACGACACGGAGCTGGTCGCCGAGATCAAGCAGCTGCCGGTCCAGGAAAAGTTCAGCACTGGTCACCCCATGGACGTCGCTTTGTTCGGCCGCATGGTCGCCGACATCCCGGCCTTGAACGTCGACGCGGCCACACAGGTGGCTCATGCGCTGTCCACCCATGCGGTCGAGCTGGAATTCGACTACTTCACTGCGGTCGACGACGAGACGAAGAAGGGGGAGGAGACCGGTGCGGGCATGATCGGGACAATCGGCTTCAACTCCGCCACCCTCTACCGCTACGCGTCAGTCGGCTTGCACCAGCTCTTGCGCAACCTCACGGATCAGGAGGCGGCCGTCACCGCGGTCGAGGAGTTCGTCACTTCCTTCGCCCGCTCCATGCCCACCGGCTACGGCAATTCCTTCGCCCACCGGACTCTGCCCAGCCTGGTCGCGGTCGTGGTGCGCGACGACCAGCCGGTGAATCTCGTCTCCGCCTTCGAAGAGCCGGTCGCGACCTCCTCCGGTATCGCAGCGGCCTCCGCCCGCCGCCTCGCACGCGAGTACGCAACGGCCACCCGGGCCTGGGGAGACGCGCCGGCTTTCACTTCCCTGTGCCACACCTTCACCGACAGCGGACAGACCACGGAGCTGCTCTCGGACACCTTCGGTGAGGCCGTCACCTTCCCCCAGCTCCTGGCCGGTCTGCGCACCTACCTCACCGACACCGTCAAGCAGGCCGCCTGATGACACCACCTTCCACCAGCTCACAAGGAGCGCAAAGCAATAGCCAGGCGGTGTTGCTGCTCCGGCTGGCCGGGCCGCTCCAGGCGTGGGGCTCACGCAGTGCCTTCAACCGGCGTGAGACTAACGCAGAACCCACTAAATCCGGCGTGATCGGCCTGCTGGCAGCGGCAGCCGGACGTGCCCGCGAGGAACCTCTCGACGAGTTGCTTCCACTGCGCCTGGGCATCCGCGTCGACCAGCCCGGAACGCTGCTGCGTGATTACCACACTGTCAGCGACTACCGGGGCCGGGCGCTGCCCCAGGCCGGCGTCTCGGCCAAGGGCCTCCAGAGGCCGACCTCACCGCCCAAACACACCCATGTGACAACCCGCTACTACCTCCAGGACGCGGTCTTCCTGGCCGCCGTCGGTGGTTCTCGCGAGCTGATGAAGACGCTGGACCACGCCGTCCGTGCCCCCGCGTTCCCACTCGCACTCGGGCGCCGCTCCTGCCCGCCCACCCAGCCGATATCCCTCGGGCTCCGTGAGGGAAGCCTCGAAGATGTGCTGGGGGACGAGCCGTGGCAGGCATCTCGGCGAGCCCGCGAACAGTACGCCGCTCAGTGCGGTCGCGAGCGTGACCTCGACCGTCCCCTGTATCCAGCGCGCATTGACCGCTCGGTCACCATCGAGGACCCCGAGGGCGACGATGTCCTCCATGACTCCCCAGTGTCCTTCGACCCCTACGCCCGCAGCTTCACCAGCCGGCGCGTGCGCCACGGCTGGCTGAGCATCCCCACCGGCTTTCCACAGCCCGACACCAACGTCACCGACGGCCAGGACGAGGCCGCCGGACATGACCCCTTCGCCCTGCTGGGCTGGTGACCGCCATGACCTACCTCTCCCGGATCCGTATCAATCCACTCCGCGCCGAGAGCCGCGTACTGCTGGCCAATCCCCGCGCGATGCACGCCGCCGTCGTGGGCGGCATCCCCGGAAGCCCGGACAGGGAGCGCCTTCTGTGGCGACTTGACGCTGACAATCCCCACCGGCCATACCTGTTCGTCCTCACCCGGTCCAAGCCCGACTGGACCCACATCGTTGAGAAGGCCGGATGGCCCGACGCCGAGGGGGAACACGCAGCCGTCCGCGACTACACCGCCCTCCTCGACCAGATCGCCACAGGACGGGAGTTCGCGTTCCGTCTGACCGCCAACCCGGTGCAGAACACTCAGAATCCGACTAGGCCCACGTCTGCCCAGGCAGCTCGCATTGCTGACGACTCAGAGAGTAAGCGCAGGCGGGGCTTCAGGATGGCCCATCGCACCGCAGCCGCACAGCTCGACTGGTTCCTCACCCGTACTGAACGGTGGGGTTTCGACATTCCCGTATCCCGCACCGATGCTCCTGCCCCCGGTCTGGCCCAAGCGACGGCCGACAGCGACTCCGGGGCTGAGAAGAGGGCCTGGGATCCGAACCCGGCGCGTGAGGTACGTATCACCGCCCACCGTCGCCACTCATTCACGAAGAACGGCAAAGGCCCCCGTGTCACCTTCCACAGCGTCACCTTCGAAGGCCGCCTGCGTGTCACCAACCCTGCCGCGTTCACCACCCGGCTCCTGGAAGGAATCGGCCCAGCCAAGGCCTATGGCTGCGGTCTGCTCACCCTCGCCCCACTCCGAGGCCAAAAGGGCTGACGGGCGGAAACGATGGCCTCCGGGTACTTCTTTGGAACGCCACGTTAAAGACGCCGCGTTCCCTTCCACCGCCCCTCAGGCAACGGGGCCGTCGTCCATGAGCCCGAGAACGGTATCGAAGCGTAGCCGCCGACCGGAAAGGACAGAGGTTCCATCGGCCTCGAGAACCAAAGCGCGGCTACGGCCAAGCCAAGGGTGCTTGTCCCAGCCAGGCGGGACATGAAGGGCCTCGGCCACCCCGCGGCCGCAACTCGCGGGGAGTCTCACCGCGCCTGCGAGAACGTCGTTGACCCATTCTTCATCCGGGAGGGCGCCGTCCTCCGCCAGAACACTTCCCGAAAGGGTCCGGTATCTCCTGCCATCCCGCACCAGGAGGACGGCCTCCAAGCCCGGATCCCCGTCCCGTACCAAGGCGGTCAGGCCGCTGTCGCCACTGCTGGGAGGAACGGTCAGGTAATGGAGACCGGCCAGCGTCGGCCCTTCTTTGTCACCGCGTCTTGTCAGAAGGTGATGTGAGGCATTCTGCGTTCGTTTACGCTGTTCATCTTCCCAACGCCATCGGGCTGACTGTGCAGCGTCCCGCCACGGTTGCGGTGTCACATCCTCGCTGCCGTATCCGGCCGCCACGAGCGCGGGAATGTCCGCTGGAATGCTCCATGCGCCCTGGTGTCCGGCAGCCCTGAACACCAAAGCCGTCGTGTGCAGCAGCAGATGGCGGTCGTAGAGGGATTCGGTACACGCAAGGAACCGTGGGATGCCACGGCCACCCGCAGGCGGGTCGATGTCGTCTGTACCAGGGGTGGTGCCCCCGGAGGCGTATCCCGTGACGATCACGCGTGGCGAGGCAAGCCGAGCAGGGCGGAGCAGTTTGTCACCGCGGTGCAGACGGCCGATTCTCTGCAGCAGCAGGTCGATCGGGGCCATGTCTGTGATCAGAAGGTCCACGTCGACATCAAATGCCTGTTCAGCCACCTGGGTGGCGACCACGACGAATCGGGTGGGCCGCTCCCGTCCCGGGCCATCTTGTTGCGGGGCTAGCTGGTGCAGGCAGTGCGCCGTGCGATCGGCGCGTGTTCCGAGGGGGAGCTGCTCGTGCAGCAGCACCACTTCGTCACCGAAGCGCTCACGCAACGCGGTGCAGAGTGTCTGGGCCCGCGCCACGCTGTTGCGGATGACCAGGGCGCATCCGCCGTGTGTCAGTTCCTCCTCGAGCCGGTCGGCGACAGCAGTGTCGGCGGCGTCCTGTGCCATCCGACGCAGAGCAGGATCGGTATGTGGTTGCGGGACCGGCTCCGGCATGAGTTCGACCGTGAGGGATAGGTCCGCACGCCGGCTCACACAGGATGGTGCGGTGGAACGGTGTCCGGTGCCCTCCGGTGCTCTCCAGGCCGCAGTGATGGAAGGGTAGCCCTCAGGTTGGCTGAGATCGTCAGCCGTGTACTCCTCACGTCCTGCGGCCCCCGCGAGATAGGCGTCCACCAGAGCCTGACGCTGCGCGGCCGGCAGCGTCGCGGACAGCAGTACTACAGGTACGCCAGCCTGGCCGAACCAGCGCAAGCCCTCCAGCAGGAACTGCGAAGAGTAGACGTCGGTGGCGTGGACCTCGTCGAGCACGACGACTTTGCCCATCAGTCCGGCCATACGGAGCATCACGAACTTGGTGCGGGTCGTGGCGTACAGCAGCTGGTCAAGAGGCGCGACGACGAAGGGGCACAGAAGCCCGCGCCCGTACCCGAAGAACCACTCGGCAGGTACCTGCGATCCCGATGGTTCAGCGTGTGCCTGCCCACTGCCTCCGGGTACGCACCGACCGCCCTCCGCGGGCTCTCCGCATTCGCCGACTGCGCCAAGCCGAGCCTCGGGTGGTTCGCTCAGCAGCGCGCTCCAGTCCTTGTTGAGGATACGCTTTCCGTGCAGCAGGGAGACGCGCGCGGCCAAGTTCGAGTCAATGCGGCTCACCCACTGTCTGACCTGCCTGAACATGGGGTCATGAGTCGCCCATTCCGGCATACCGACAAACACGCCGTCCGCGCCGAATTTCGCGGCCAGAACTTCCGCCGCCATCAGCCCGGCCCAGGTCTTGCCGTCTCCCATAGGAGCCTCGACGATCAATAGCCCCGGAGTCTCCATCTGCCGTGCCGTCTCCACGGCCAGCACCTGCGATGGACGCGGCTCGCACCCGAACCGCCGTACGAAAGCGTCGGATTCGGGCTCGGGCAATTCCCCCCAGCCACCCCGCAGGCCGATCTTGGCCCATGCCTTTCCGGCACGATCCCGCGCGCGGGCGAAGCTCACCTCACCCAGAGAGTCGACACCGGGGAACTGCTTGGAACCGCTGGCGATCCAGTCCGCCATCACGACAAACCCGCTCAGGTGCAACTGGGCAGCCCGTGTCGGCACCAGCACAGGCGCGAGGTCCGCAAACGAGCCCAGCTCCAGCTCCTCGGTGAGGCGCTGAACGAGGGCCCGCTGCACTGTCGTCCAGCGCCCGTCGCCCTCCAGCTGGCCACGCGCTCTGGGGTCCGGCCTCAGGGCACTCGCGACGGGAAAGAAGCCATGATGGCCTGCCACAATCGGCCATACCCAAGCGATCTGCTCGTCCGGCCATTCAGTATCCCTGAGCAGCCATTGCAGCAGGTGTCCTCCGGCGCGCCCGTGATGCCAATCGAACCGCTGGGCGGTCGGCTCATGCCATCGCAGCCCAGCTGCCCGTACCGCCGCAGCCTCGGTCTGCCATCTCCTCTGGAAGGCTGGAGTGGCTTTCCCGCAGTCGTGCACTCCGCAGAGCCACACGAACAACCCGCGCCCCCTGTCCGTACCTCCGGCGATCTCGTCAAGCAGTCGCCGGGTGGACGGAGCCAAAAACCGCTCCCACATGACGTCGGCGACGGCCGCGGTGTCCAGCATGTGCGACAGCAGCAGATTCATCGTCCCGTCGGCATGGCTGGGCGTCTTTCCTACCAAGACACCCAGCGCCGCGAGGACGTCCAGCCCGTCCTGCGGCGTCGAACCGTTGGCCATGTTCCCCCCTCTGCGCCTCGCAGTCCCTCTGGCGATACCACATGGGCAATTGCCTGCGGGGTGACATCATGCCGCTGTGAGAGGCGACGCCACCCCGCCGAACAGGGCGATCAGCATGGGTTTCAGCCACGACCTGATGACGGATTGGATCCCCGACGCTCTCGGCGCCGCCGACGTCACCCGGGCGCTGGCCGACGGAACCCTGTCTGCGCCGCCTCAGCTCGACATCGGGTGGCTTCGGGTCCCACTCGCCCGGCGCACGGAAGACATACCCGTCGTGGACTCGACCGTACGCGCCCACATGCACCTCCTGGTCGAACGATCCTTACACCGCCACCGACCACACCCTGAGGTACTCAGCTACCGCTCAACAGACTGGGACTACCGCCGCGCCTACCGCGCGAGACGGGACCGAATGCACGCGCTCGGACGCCAGACGGAGCTACCGCTCGTACTGAAACTCGACATCCACCGATTCGGGGAGTCGCTTCCTCTGCACGTGCTGCTCGATGCGCCGGGGATGACCGACACGCTCGCCCAGCAGCTGACGGAACTGCACCACAAGACCGGCCGCTCGCTGTTTCCTGGGCATCGCTGGGCCAACCGGCTCGGCACAGCAGCCTTACACCCGATCGACGCGCGACTCACCGCGATGGCGCCGGATCGGTGGATCCGCTGGGGCGACGACTGGCATGTCTTCGTTCACGACACCGCCGAAGCTGAGCATGTCCGTGCCGCAGTAAAAGCCGGACTCGAAGCCCTCGGGCTTCGCCTGTCAGCGGAGAAGAGCACCACCGAATCGGTGGCCACCGTATTCGCCGGGCCAGCACGCGATGTCGCAGGGAACCCGCCAGAGGTGTGGCGCTGCGGCATACAGAACAACGACGTGCGCGCCCTCAGATACGCCCTGCCCCGCATAGACCCCGAAGCGGAGGTGTCCCGGCGCATCCCCGGAATCGTGCGCGCGCAGCCGACACTGCTGCCGCGTGCCGTCTACTACCTCGACCGCGCCGTGAACACACCGGCAGGCCATGAGGCCGTGCGGGAACTGTTGGGAGCAGCCCATCCGGATCTGTTTGCGGTCGCCCGACTACTCGCTCTCGCCGGTCGGCACCAAGAAGTAGCCTCGTATGTCCCCGACAGCTTGCTGGCCCTGGCCGCCGACTGCGGGATCGCCGCCCTGCGGGAACTGGCAGCGCGCGTCGCCGTCTGTACCGGACGCCGGGATGTGTTGCCTGAATCATCTCAACGCCTGCACCAGTGGATCGCCCAGGGAGCGGATATCCGGCATCATCCGCCCTGTGTGGCTACCCTCCTGTGACGCTGGCGCTCTGCCGAGGCGGGTGCGGACACATAACCAAGGAGGCATCGAGTGGACGGTCGACCTGCACGATGGGATGGGGCGGGCAAAGACGCGCTTCCCACAAGTGACCGCCAACTGATCCAATCCGTTGCAGCGGTCCTCTCGAGTATCGATCAACTACTGCCACCGGATGTCTGGCATCTCAAGGGGTCCGCGGCGATCCTGGGCTGGATAGGCCCCACGGCACGCCTGCCGAACGATGTGGACCTGGCCATGTCGGCGAGCGCAGGGGAGTTGCTGTTGTCCACCTCCGAACTGCCGCCCGGCCCGAAGGGGGAGCGACTTCAGCTACTGCGCTCGGAGCCTGTTGTGTTCAGCTCACCTGACAAAGCCACGGTGTACCGCGCGTTGGTGAGAATACGGTCGGAGGAGGACCACGAGCAGGTACTGCTCAACGTCCTGCTGGTACCGGACTCCGAAGTCGCCGGCGACACACGCACCGCACTGCTGGACTTTCCTGCCTGGCCTTCCCCGGTCACGGTGCCGACGGCGACCCTCAGCCGGTGCCTGGCCCAGAAGCTGTTGCGCTACACACGACAGCGTGGCGGGGGCAAAATCAACACGCGCTGGACCGACCTCATCGACTTCCTGCTGGCTGCCGAAAGCCCAAGCGCTCCCCAGCTGCTCCTTGAGGAAGTCCGCAGTGATGTCGCCCTGGAGTTCACGGCCATGGGGCGCCAATGGCCGACACACCTCCCACCACCGCCGACGGAATGGCTGGATTTCTGGGACACGGCAACCTTCCGCCATGGGCTGGCATTCGGCCGCCTGCCCGAGGCGGTAGACCAGCTGGCCCACTTTTGGAGCCCAGTACTGCAGACACCTGTAGCCCCGTACGGTCCAGTAACCGTCCAGGCAGCGGAGGACGTGCCACAGCTGTGGTCATGCACCAGATGGCAGTGGGCAACCCCATGACCTGCCCGTTACGGGTCTGCCACACTCTTGTCGTGCCCGGAGTCGAAGATCAGGGCAAGCCGAGCATGTGCACTGGACGGCAGATGCATTTGCCACCAGCCGCGCCACCGCAGGGCATGCGCCAGATGGTGGAAGCCCGGCGTTCCGGGCCCCGCTTTCCAAAGACCGGAGAGGAATTCGACGACCGAGTCGCCAGCATCGATACTGAGGGGTTCACCGAACACATGCAGGATGCGCTCTCGGTGCGCTGTGCCTTTGAGGGTCTTGGTCACATGCAGGCTGAAGTGTGCGTGGCGGCGGGCAGTGCCGAGTCCTGCTTCGCCCAGCCGCGCCAGACCGGCTCCACTGTGCATCTGGCCGGCGGTCCATTCGTTAGCTGTGGTCACTGCCGTCCTCAGCAGCGCCGCATCCGAGACGATGCCGGACAGACCATCGCCCAGAGTCGCGAAGAGCGTGCCTCCGGCAGCGGCCGCGTCGCTCATCGTCCGAAGGTGTCCCAGCAGCAACGACTCCCGGTGAACGCGTAGCTGGTAGGCCCGGCGCAGCACATCCGCCAGCGGCAGGGATCCGTTCAGCCACATCGTGGCCAGGGGAAGCATCTGATGCGCGTTGCCTTCCGTAAGACGCGCGCCCCACCGCCGTCGGCAGGGGGTGCCCCATTCGATGTCGTGGACATCGCTCACCACGTAGATACCCCGTTGCGGGGGTGCCGCTGAGAAGGCTTCCCAGGCGTCTGCCGACTGCAGTCCAGGAAAACGTGGATCTTCTTCCGGCCCAGCCCCTAAGCCCGTCTCCCGGCTGCCCAGTGGACGGACGAGTACACCTGCCAGCAGCGAGGCACCCTGCCTTACGGAGAGGAGCCTCGGGACTTGCCCCAGCACGTCGTCGGCTCGGAACGGTTGCAGGTCCGGCCAATCCCGGCGCATCCGCGCGGCCATCGATATGCCGTAACAGGCACGCAGTAACCTCTCGCGCCGCGCATCACTGTCCCCGGCAAGCGATACGTGGTCCAATGCCCAGCCGTGCCGGACACCACCACCCGCAGGCCCGGATCCCAGCAAATCCTCGAAGACGCCTACCGGAGGGGAATGCTTCCCAGCCCGGACCAGGACCAGATCCTTGCCGTAATACGAAGGATTCCACTCGGCGCCGAAGTTTCGACCGATGGTGTTCAAGCTGTGACGCACCCGCTCAAGGCCCGCCTCGTGGTCCCCGCTGTCCTCCACACTGGCTCGCAAGGCGCTCGTGACAACAACCACAGTCGCCTGCCGGCGATCAGCCTGGGCGAAGTGGGCCAGCACATCGCCGGTGTCCACACACCCGGACGGGTACCCGGGAGCATGCCGAGGTGGCCACGAGAACGCAGGCATCATCTCCGCCTCCGCCGTCTGCGGCGGAAAAGGTCCACAAACAGCCTGCGCAGCCCCGGGAAGAACGTCACAAGGACCACCGTGGCCACCATAGTGACGGATAAGGTCCGCCACAGCAGCGACGCTCCCGCTTGGGGCAGTCCTTGCCAGACAGCAAGCCCCGTGGTCAGCGGCAACCCTACGGCCGCGAGAAGTCCCAGGATGGCGTTGGTCGTCTCCGTCTCTGCGGATTGCACCTGGCGGGACAGCTCGCCTAGGTCGTTGATCAGGCTCTGCAGTGACTGCTGCAAGCCAGCACTCTGTTGCCAAGCACGCATCATGGCGTCAACGGTGCTTTGCCGACCGAAGTCAGCTGTCCAGTAGCTGCGGCGGAAGACAAGCAGATCCCTCTCCAGCTGCGCCACTTTCCGCCGCCGGGGTTCGTGCTCCCCGATCCGCGCCACTTCGTGGCCGAATGCGTCCAACACGATCTGCTGCAATCGGGCCAGAGCCAAGGCATCCGCATACAGCGTCGTCAGGTGATAGCTCGTGCCGTCGTAGTAGTTGAGCGGAACGTCGCGACCCGGGTCCCGCTCGGTGCCCACCAGCGTCAGCCCACGGACTCCCAGCACACCACGCACCTTGGTAGGAAGTGGCAGGCGCATACCCTGGAGCTGCTCAAGAGCCTCAGGACCCGGTGGATAAAGCGTCGCGTGGTGCATGTGCCACAGCCACTGGTCGATGGAGTTCCAACCCTGCTGCAAACGCCCCGGATGCAGCCGCAGATGACCGCTGCGAGGAGTGACGAGTGTGCAGTGCACCGCCTCACGCTCAGTGACTGCGATCCGGCATCCCGGCGGTAATTGTTGTGCCACCCAAGCACGATGGACACCCTGCCCATGATGCTCATCGACATCGGCGCACTCCTGTAGCGTTTTCGGGAGTCGCGCGGGCGCATCTGGAGGCAGAGCGCCGTGTAGCAGTGCCACGCCGTTCGCCTCCGCCGGTGAATCCATCTCCTTCAAAGCGCCGAGTGTCGCATCGTTGAGGCGAACCAACTCAACCGCCGATAGCTGGAATCGGGCGGGTGACTCTGCCGTATCGGGCAATTCCCGATGCCAGCGCACCTGCGGACCCCACAGGAGTGGGCCGAGACGGCGCTGCGTATACGCCGCACGGCGGGAGGCGCTGGACACCACCTCGTCAGGTCGGCCGACACGCCAGCGCCTTTCCAACGGCCCCGGACGGAAGGGAGCAGCCGGAGGCTCTGAGATGTGGACAGCCACGATCAGGACCGTATCTCTGCGGATCAGCGCGAGCGGATCGTCACCCCCAGCCAAGCTTCGATGACGCACCCGGCTCACGCGAAGCAGTCCAACGCATCGCGAAGATAGCCAAGCCGCTCAGCCTGACTCACATGCCGCCACCGCTGCCGTTCCTCGGGAACGTCGCCCTGTGTCAGGACCCGCGCGTACCGTTTCAACGGTGCACCCCTGGCGACAAGGGTCATCGTCCCGGGCACCGCCCTCGCCTGATGAAACGTGAACGCTGACATTCCATAGCGCTCTCCAGCCGTCACCACTCTCGTGGGCCGAACCGCCACGTCCACCCGACCCTCATTGCGCGCGTCGAAACGGAAACCTCCCTCGTGGGGTTGGTAACGGACCACCCGATGGATCGAAGACTGCGGCGCCGCTGCCGCCTGCCCGTCGTCCGCCTGTGCGACGTCCAGCACGGTGTTGTATAAGGCTCCCCGCAACACGGTGGACGAGAAGTCCCAACGATGATCGTGAGCCTGTGTGTCCTCAATTCCCGTTAACCAGACGTGCAGAAACAACCGTCCCTCACTGTGAGTAACCACCCCCAAGGGCAGCTTCACAAACCCGTTCGGGTGCGCCACAGCCTGCCTCATCACAGGAGCCCGGAACGTGGCGTCATAGGAGTCGTTCAGTGCGGCTAGGAGCGCGGCCCGGGCCATCTGACGGTAGACGATCGCCTTGTCAGCTTCGCGGTGATGGGGTGCCAATTCTGTTCGAGAAAAGCAGATCCGGTTTGGCCGCACAGCGCTCCTCATCTCACAGAAATCACTACCGACATCACCTGCTGCGTGGCAAGGTTACTGAGATTCCACGCGTGATGTCGCCCGCGGCATCCGCTTGAACTGCGACGATCGTCGGCCATGGCGCGACATCACACAAAGACCATCAGTAGCTGCGCCCCAAGCGAGAACAGTCACTCGCCCGCTTCGTCCGAGTAGATAGTGTATGGCCGTTGGGCGGCGAACAGGTCTGCGGCAGTGATTATGCTCCTACGGCGGAGTGGCGGCACGAGCGATCCGTATCCTTCCGGCGTCGGCAGTTGTCGATCAAGGAAGTGCCCTTGTCGTGGGGCCATACATTCTGTCGAATGCCGTAGGAGGGGGCAGAGCCGCCGATCCGGACACGGATCGTGTCGTTCTACACAGCGACGGCGGACGCCCGGTGTCCGCCGGGCGCAACTACGCCGAAGATGAAGGCTCGGACATCGAAGAAGCGCTCTGGTGGCCGTCATCGTCCTGACCAATTGTCCGCCAAGTCTTCGCGGCTTCCTCACCCGCTTGCTGGCGAACCGCACTCATCATGGGGGACTGGAATTGCTCCCCGCGCCCGCGGGGGTGGTCCCAGGTGGCCGAACGCGCCGCGCACCGTCTGGAGCTGCTCCCCGCACACGGGGATGGTCCCGACTCGCCGAGCTCGACGGCCAGGACGTACTGCTGCTCCCCGCACCCGCGGGGGTGTTCCGCCGGTGTGGTGGAGAAGGGGACGGACACCGGGGTCCTCCCCACCGACGCGGGAGTGTTCCGCTCAGGACCACCACCGAGTACCGGGAACAGCCGTGCTTCCCGCCAACGTGGGGGTTCCGATCACGGCATGGGAGACAGGGCGTGTCGTCGCATGCTCCCGGTCGACGTGGGGTGTTCCGGGAACCTCGTGCTCGCGGCCCATGATGGCGTAGTCCTCCCCACCGACGTGGGGGTGTTTCCGGTGCTCGTCATCGACGCCGACCCCAAGTCCGGGTCCCTCTTCGCCGATGTGGGAGTGTTTTCCGACCGGAGCGAGGGGCGCAGCCTGGGCGCCCCTGTCTCCCCGCCGACGTGAGGGTGTTCCGGAGGCCGACGTGGGGTGTTCCACGCTTCTTTCACGGGCACCACCGGCAACTACCGTGCTCCCCGCCCACGCGGGGGTGTTCCGCTCGCGCCGGTCACCTTCGCGAGCGTCTTCTCGTGCTCCCCACCGATGTGGGGTGCTCCGCTGCCATCCGGATGGCCCGAGCGGAGAAGACCGTCCTCCCCGCCGACGTCCCCGGGGGTGCGGATCGTCCTCCCCGCCGGCGCGGGGATGGTCCCCCTCTCTACGGAGCGGCAACGGTCATCACCTTCTGATCCCCGCACCCGCGGGGATGGTCCCACCGGGACGAGCGCCGGGGCGATGGCACCGATCTGCTCCTCGCACCGGCGGGGATGGTCCCCTCCTCGCGACCCGGGTCATGGCCGCCATCCGCTGCTCCCCGCACCCGCGGGGATGGTCCCGAAGCCGGCGCAAGGCGGTTCGGGGTTCTGTACTGCTCCCCGCACCCGCAGGGGTGGTCCCTACTCAGAGCTGAGGGCGGAGACAGCAGTCTCCTGCTCCCCGCACTCGCGGGGATGGTCCCCCGACCGATGGGTGTCCGGCCTTCCAGTTGGACTGCTCCCCGCACCACCAGCGGGGATGCTCCCGGCAAGGTTGTCGAGCGCGGGGACGAACAGGGCTGCTCCCCGCGCCAGCGGGGATGGTCCCACGGACGACGGCGACGAGATCGAGTACAAGGCCTGTTCCCAGCGCCCGCGGGGATGGTCCCTCGGTGTGTGCGGGGGGTGCGGGCGCTACGAACTGCTCCCTCGCCCGCGAGGATGGTCCCGATGGCCAGCCAGGTCGATGCCAGTCTCCTCTCTGCTCCCCGCGCCTGCGGGGATGGTCCCCGCCCTTCCTGGCCGCGCGGAGAGGGGACCTTCTGCTCCCCGCGCCCGCGGGGATGGTCCCGTGAGCACGCTCAGCACCGCGGCGTTGATCGCCTGCTCCCCACACTCGCGGGGATGGTCCCCAGAAAATGACGGGGTCCCGCGCGATGAGCGATTGGTCCCCGCACCCGCAGGGATGGCCCCGAAGGCCGCGAAGGCGCCGCCTTCTACTTCAACTGCTCCCTGCACCCGCGGAGATGGTCCCTGCGAGTTCACGTACAACACCTTGTGCCGGTACTGCTCCCCGCAGCTGCGGGGATGGTCCCGACCAGAACAGCGGCAGCTTCTTGGCGTCGATCTGCTCCCCGCATCCGCGGAGCTGGTCTCCGGTCGTGAGCGTCAGCAGCGGCCTGACGGGCCTGCTCCCCGCACCCGCGGGGATGGCCCCGCCATCAAGCCCGCGTTCAACGCGATCGCGGCCTGCTCCCCGCGCCCGCGGGGATGGTCTCACCAACACGCTCCCGGTGACCGCCAGCTACGACTGCTCCGCGCACCCGCGGGGATGGTCCCTCCACGGGGTGGCGCAGCGGGACCTCCAGCGCCTGCTCCCCGTACCCGCGGGGATGGTCTCAGCCGCGTGCCGGGGGAGTGGGTCGCCCGCATCTGCTCCCCGTACCCGCGGGGATGGTCCCTGGAGCAGGCGCGCAAGAAGGCGACCACCGCCCTGCTCCCCGTACCCGCGGGGATGGTCCCATCTGCCGGATCGCAGACCTGCCCGACCTCTACTGCTCTCCGCACCCGCGGGGATGGTCCCGACCCGGCGGGGCAGAGCGGGGGCAACACCGGCTGCTCCCCGCACCCGCGGGGATGGTCCCGGGCCCGTCTACATTGGAACATGGCTGGCTACTGCTCCCCGCGCCCGCAGGGATGGTCCCCTGCGGTGCCGCATCGAGGACATCGAGGATCCCTGCTCCCCGCACCCGCGGGGATGGTCCCACCAGGGCGCAGGGCGAAAAGGTCGTCCAGGCCTGCTCCCCGCACCCGCGGGGATGGTCCCGCGGCCCTGGGTGATGTCCACTGCGTCGTCGCCTGCTCCCCGCATCCGCGGGGATGGTCCCGTTCCGTGGGCGTGTACGGAACTTTGTGTAAGTCGCCCTGGGGTGACCTGCTCGCGGACGGCGAGGTAGAGCACCTTCAACGCGGCCTGCTCGGAGGGGAAGTGTCCACGGTTGCGGGTGGCTTTCCGCAGCCGTGCGTTGATCGACTCGATAGCCCGCATGAGCGTGCTCACCCTCCGGCTCGACGGCCCCTTGCAGGCATGGGGGGCCTCAGCCCGATTCGCCCGGCGTACCACCGAGTCTGCCCCCACCAAGAGCGGCATCATCGGCATGCTCGCCGCCGCCCGCGGCATGGACCGCGGCGACGACACCGAACTGGCCCGCCTCGCCGCGCTCCGCTTCGCCGTCCGCATCGACCAGCCCGGCGCCCGAGTGCGCGATTACCAGACCGCGCGGCACCAGATCACAAAGGTCTCCATGCCCGTCTCGGAACGCTACTACCTGGCCGACGCCGTGTTCGTCGCAGCAGTCGAAGGCGAGGACGAACTCGTCGACCTCCTCGACGCCGCACTGCGTGCTCCCATCCACGCTCCCTTCCTCGGTCGGCGCTCCTGCCCGCCGGCACGCCCCGTGCGGCTCGGCGTGCACCACGAGACAGACCTCACCCAGGCCTTGCGGGACGAGCCGTGGCAGGCAGCCCCCTGGTACCGCAAAAGGCACGACCGGCAGGCCACCGTCCCACTGACAGTGCAGCGCGAGGTCCGCCCCGGTGAGAACGGCGGGGACTTCCTGCGCGACCAACCCCTCAGCTACGCGGCCGAGTTCCGCCGCCATGCCCTGCGCCCTGTGGTCACCGAGACCGTGGAAGTACCCCACCCCGACGTCCAGGCCGCCGTGGCTTCGTTCACGTCCAGCAGCAGCGTTTGTCGATGGGTTTCGGCAGCAGTTGGCGATCAGGGCGCTCGCAGATGTTCACGGGAAATGACGGCACTGTCGTCAGTGAGGGGGTTCGCGCCGATCACGGGGCGATCAGCACATCCGGGGAATCAGGCACGGTAATCTCGGGCCATGTCCGAGACGTCAGTGGCGCACTTCTACGACGAACTGGCCGACGACTACCACCTGATCTACTCAGACTGGGACGCGAGCATCCGTCGGCAGGGGGATGCCTTGGACGCACTGATCGGCCAGGATCGCGCGGCGGTGCTTGACTGTTCCTGCGGCATTGGCACGCAGGCCATCGGCCTTGCGCTGCGTGGGCACCGCGTCACCGGGACCGACCTCAGCTCTCGCGCCGCCGCCCGCGCTGCCCGTGAGGCCGCCCGCCGGAGTCTGAGCCTGCGCACGGCCGCCGCCGACATGCGGCGCCTCCCGTTTCCCGATGGCCGGTTCGACGCCGTCGTCTGCGCCGACAACTCGCTGCCTCACCTGCTGACGGAGCAGGATGTGCACGCCGCGCTGGCCGAGATGCGCCGCGTGCTGCGTCCCGTCGGCTTGCTGCTGGTCAGCACACGCCCCTATGACGACCTGCTGCGCGACCGCCCGGCTTCGACGCCTCCGCAAGTCCACCGGGTCACCGACTGCGCCGACGGCGGGGAGCGAACCGTCACCTTCCAGCTCTGGCACTGGCACGACGACGGCGAGCACTACGACTTGGAACACTTCCAACTCCTGCCGGCAGGCGGGGAATGGCGCGTCCAGGTCCGCCGGACCACTTACTGGGCGCTCGGCCAGGACCGGCTGGCCGGCCTCGCAGCCGAGGCCGGGTTTGTCGCCCCTGGGTGGCGGATACCGCAGGAGACGGGCTTTTTCCAGCCGCTGCTTGTGGCCCGCGCCGACGAGTAGGTGATTCCACCGCCCGGCGTGGGATGGCAGGTGTCAGCTGGCCTTGGCGGGTTCCTCGGCCCGAGCCCGGGTGCTGGCGAGGCGGTAGGAGTCGGTGCCGGTCTCGATGATCGTGCCGTTGAAGGTGAGGCGGTCGACGATGGCCGCGCAGAGGCGGGGATCGGTGAACGTCCTGGTCCAGCCATCTGGGGCTGGCACTTGTTCCCTCACACGAGTTGCCGCTGCCACCTGGCCGTATCCCGTTCCTGCGGTCCTCGTTGAATCTCGCGG